>JBFYUV010000268.1:0-11904 GCA_041299865.1 Chloroflexota bacterium | reverse complement strand
ATGCGACCTGACGCGGCCTCGCGGGGCCGCGTCGCCGGCCGTTGGGCGCCGCGGGTGACCGGGCCTGCGGTGCCACCGATCGAGACGCTCCCGGCCGCCCGCCTGCGCGGCGCACCCGGTTCGGGTAGGCTGGCTTCAGAGGGTGGGCCATCGCGCATACAAGACTGTGTTGGGAGGAACGCCATGGTCCGCAAGTCAAGACTCCTGCCCGCCATCTCCACGGCCCTGGCCCTGGTGATGGTGGCTGCCGTGCCAACGTTCGCCGCCTACAAGGCTGCCAAGCCCGATCCACTCGTGCAAGCGAGCCTCATCCGGGTCCTGGACATGGCCACGGCGGGCAAGACGGCCAAGTACGGTCCGGTCGTGGCCGTCGGCTGGCGCCAGGGCACCAAGCCCGGCGAGCTCTTCGTGACGTACTCCACGGACGGCGGCCGTTCCTACCTCAAGAGTGGTGACAACATCCGCAAGTTCCGCGTGGCCGGTGACGGCATGCGTGGTCTCTCCCTGGACGTCTGTGCCGGCCGCATCTGGGCCGGGACCGCCGCAAACTACCCGGGTGACAGCGCTGCCGACCGGGACGTGCTGCTCACCAGTCGGACCATCGGCGGCAGCGCCGCACAGGCCTTCCTGACCCAGGCGGACACCGAGCGCACCGTGAGTGCCGTGTCCATCGGCTGCGTGGGCAAGCGACTGCTGGCCGTGGCATGGCTGGAACAGTCCTTCGGCAAGTCGCGCGCCAAGCTCATGCTGCGCAGCGTCGAGCCGCTGGGCGAGACGCCCGCCTTCCGCAAGGTCATCGGCCTGGGTGATGCAGACCGCAAGGGCGGTATCGCCGTGGACGCCAGCGCGGATGCCGTCCACGTGGCGTGGACCGCCGGACCCGACCGCGACCTGCTCTTCACGCGCTTCCAGGTCAGCCCTGATGCGCAGCCCAGCATCAAGCGTGGAGACACCCAGACGCTGGCCTCGGGCGATACCGCCCTGCCGCAGGTCGCCACGCGTGGGCTGAACGTCGTCGTCGCATACACGGGCAACGGCAAGGCCAAGGCCATGACCTCCGTCGATGACGGGGTCTCGTTCGCTCCGGCGGTCACGCTCGTGGACACGGGCAGTGTGGCCAGCCCTTCGGAGGTCCACTCGGCTGACGTCAGCGGCGCCCGGATCGTCATCGAGGCCACGGCCAGCAAGAACGGTGAGTTGACACCCCAGCGTATCGAGAGCGCCGATGGTGGGGCCACCTGGGCGACGAGGGCCTTCGGCCACGTGGGTGCCCGCGTCGGGGCGCTTCTGAAGGACACCCAGACGACATCGCTGCTGGCGGAGGCGTGGCAGAACAACTCGTCAGGCGAGGACACGCTGCGCGCCCAGTACGAGCGCTGACGCGCGTCAGACCAGACGTGCCGCAGGGGCCCCGGGCCCCCGGCCCCGCCCCCGGGCCTCCGGCCAACGGACGCCGCTCGGGTCCCGCCAGGCCTTGTACCCGAGAACGCCCGGCACGGGCCCGGAGCGGGTCTTAGGGTCTCGGGTTGGTGACCGCGCCCAGACTGGCTGAGCTGACGAGCGCGGCGTACTTGGCCATGACGCCGCTGCGGTAGCGAGGTTCCGGAGCGCGCCAGCGCGCCCGCCGCTCCGCGAGGACCGGCTCCGCCACGTCCAGGTCCAGGGCACGACGGTCGACGTCGATGGTGACGGTGTCGCCATCGACGACGAGGGCGATCGGTCCACCCAGCGCGGCCTCCGGGGCCACGTGGCCGATCATCAGGCCGCGCGTGCCGCCACTGAAGCGGCCATCCGTGAGCAGCGCCACCGACTCCCCGAGACCCTCGCCCACGATAGCGGCCGTGACGCTGAGCATCTCCTGCATGCCCGGTCCACCCACCGGACCTTCGTAGCGCAGTACGACCACGTCGCCCGGCTTGATCTCCTGGCGCTTCAGCGCCTCGAAGCAGGCCGGCTCGGAATCGAAGACTCGGGCAGGACCGCTGAAGGCGCGCCGCTCGTGGCCGGCCAGCTTGATGACGCAGCCGTCCGGGGCCAGGCTGCCGTGCAGGATGGCCAGGCCCCCGGTGGCCTTGATGGGCTGCTCGATGGGCCGGAAGACCTGCTGCCCGGGCGTCTCCTCGGTGGCGCCGGCGATGTCCGCGATCGACTGGCCGGTCACGGTCGTCGCACTGCCGTGCATGAGGCCCTGCTTGAGCAGCTCGCGGATGACGATGCCCACGCCGCCGGCGTCGTCGATGTCCGCGGCAGAGTAGCGGCCACCCGGACGCAGATCGCCGATGAGCGGGGTGCGGGCCGCGATGACATCGAAGTCATCGATGTCCAGCGGGACGCCGAACTCCGAGGCCATGGCCAGCAGGTGCAGCACGGCATTGGTGGAGCCGCCCGTGGCGGCCACGCCGGCGATGGCGTTCTCCAGCGACTGCCGGCTGACGATGCTGCTCGGTCGCACGTCGCGTCGCACGAGATCCATGACCAGCGTGCCGCAGCGGCGGGCGGCCTCGTCCTTGCGCGGATCCTCGGCAGGGATGCCGTTGAGGCCCGCCGGTGAGAGGCCCAGGAACTCCAGGCACATGCTCATCGTGTTGGCCGTGAACTGGCCGCCGCAGGCGCCCGCGCCCGGGCAGGCCACCGATTCGATCTCGTAGAGCTCCTCGAGGCTGATCCTGCCGGCCCGGTAGGCACCGATGGCCTCGAAGACGCTGACGACATCCTGGGCCTCACCCTTGTAGGTGCCCGGGTAGATCGTGCCGTTGTAGAGGATGACGCTGGGGATGTCGAGGCGGGCCAGGGCCATGGCCGCCCCGGGGTTGGTCTTGTCACAGCCGGACAACACGACCAGGCCGTCGAAGAGGTGTCCGCGGGCCACGAGCTCGATCGAATCGGCCACGACCTCGCGGCTGACGAGCGAGGCCTTCATGCCTTCGGTGCCCATGGCGACACCGTCGGAGACGGCGATGGTGTTGAACTCCATGGGCGTGCCACCCGCCTCGCGGATGCCCGCCTTCACGAACTCGGCCAAGCGACGCTGGTTGAGATTGCAGGGCATGGTCTCGATCCACGTCGTGGCCACGCCGACGATGGGCCGGGCCAGATCCTCGTCCGTGAAGCCCATGCCCTTGAGCATGGCGCGCGCCGCAGCGCGGTCGGGACCGTCGGTCAGGGCAGCTGAGTGGCGCTTGGCCGGGTCACTCGGGCGGTCGTAGGGCAGCTGGTTCATGCGTCGGATCTCCGGGTTGCGGTGGGCCGGGCGATGCGGTCGGTTCGGCTGGTCGGTTCGGTCGGCTGGTCCCTCGGATGTCTGATCTGGTCGCTTGGCCCGGTGGTCAGGCTGCCTCGACGGGCCGAGTGTCCACGCGGGCCGGGTGGGCTCCCTCCCAGGCATCGATGGCTGACGTGCGGGTCAGCAGCCAGCCGATCTCGTCGGTGCCGTCGAGGAGCATGCGCCGGGCGAAGGGATCCACCGAGAAGGCGATGTCCTGATCGTCCGGCAGGTGCACGAGCTGGGCCTCCAGGTCCACGGTGACCTCGGCATCCGGATCGGCCGCGATCAGCTCGAAGAGGGCACGATGCGTGCCGGCGTCCACGACGATCGGCAGCAGGCCGTTCTTGAGCGAGTTGTTGCGGAAGATGTCCGCGAAGCTCGTGGAGAGGATGGCCCGGATGCCCCACGAGGTCAACGCCCAGGGGGCGTGCTCGCGCGAGGATCCGGCACCGAAGTTGTCCCCGGCCAGCAGCACGGCACGCCCCTGCATGGCGGGCTGGTTGATGATGAAGTCCGGCCGCGGCTGCCCGTCCGCGTCGTAGCGCCAGTCGTTGAAGAGCGCGTCCGCGAGGCCCGACTTCTCCGTCGTCTTGAGGAAGCGCGCCGGGATGATCTGGTCGGTATCGACGTTCTCAGCCGGCAGCGGGATGAGCGCGCTGGTGAAGGTGCTGAATGGCTCTGCCATGGCTACTTGCCCCCCACGACTGCCGGGCTGATGTCGACCAGCGGCCGTGGGTCCGTGACCACGCCGGCCAGGGCGCTGGCGGCGGCCGTCAGCGGCGAGGCCAGGAAGGTCCGCGCGCCCTTGCCCTGGCGGCCCTCGAAGTTGCGATTGCTGGTGGACATGATGTACTCGCCCGGTGCGCCCTGGTCGCCGTTCATGGCGATGCACATCGAGCAGCCAGCCTCGCGCCAGTCGGCACCGGCGGCCCGGAAGATGTCCGCCAGTCCTTCCCGCTCTGCCTGGACCTTGACCGGCTGGGAGCCGGGCACGACCATGACGCGCACACCGTCCGCGACGGTGCGGCCCTCAAGCAGCGCCGCCGCCTGGCGCAGGTCGCTGATGCGGCTGTTGGTGCAGGAGCCGATGAAGACGGTGTCCACCTTGTGGCCCAGCAGCGGCTCGCCAGGTCGCAGGTCCATGTAGTCGAGGGCCTTCTGCAAGGTCCGGCGGCCCGATTCGTCTGCGGCCGCGTCCGGGCTGGGGACACGCTCCGCGATGCCCATGCCCAGGCCCGGGTTGGTGCCGTAGGTGATCATCGGCTCGAGGGCGGCGGCGTCGATGGTGATGGACTTCGAGTAGCTGGCGCCCGGGTCCGACGGCAGCCTGCGCCAGCGTGCCACCGCGGCCTCGAAGTCGGCGCCCTGTGGGGCGTGTGGACGACCGGCTACGTACTCGAACGTGGTGTCGTCCGGCGCGATGAGGCCGGCACGCGCGCCACCCTCGATGGACATGTTGCAGATGGTCATGCGCTGCTCCATGGTCAGCGCGCGGATGCCCTCGCCGGTGTACTCGAAGACGTGGCCCGTGCCGCCGCCCACGCCGATGCGGCTGATGAGGTTGAGGATGATGTCCTTGGAGGTGACGCCTGGTGCCAGGCGGCCGTCCACGCGGACCTCGTACGTGCGCAGCTCGCGCTGCAGCAACGTCTGGGTGGCCAGCACCATCTCCACCTCGCTGGTGCCGATGCCGAAGGCCAGGGCCCCGAAAGCACCGTGGGTGGCCGTGTGCGAATCGCCGCAGACGATGGTCATGCCGGGCTGCGTGAGGCCCAGCTCCGGGCCGATGACGTGGACGATGCCCTGGCGGTCCGAGCCCAGCGCATAGAGCGGGACGCCGAACTCCTGGCAATTGGCGGCCAGCTTGGCCAGCTGGTAGCTGGCCTGCTGATCGAGGATGGGCAGGGAGCGGTCGTGGGTGGGCGTCGAATGGTCCGCGGTGGCCACGGTGCGCTCGGGGTGGCGCACGGTCAGGCCTCGCCGGCGCAGGCCCTCGAACGCCTGCGGGCTGGTGACCTCGTGGACGAGGTGCAGGTCGATGCCGATGACGGTCGGCGCGCCGGGCTCCTGGAGGACGACGTGGTCGTCCCAGATCTTCTGGACGAGGGTGCGCGGCGCTGGCGTGCCGCCGCTGGCAAGCGTGTCGGACATGCTCCGAGCGTACCAGAGCCCGAGCACGCTCAGAATTCGCCGCGACCGAACGGATTCGCCACGAAGCTGTCGCAGCAAGGGGCCACCGTGTCGCAGCACCGCTCTTCGTTCGAGCCGGCCGAACGATCGCGCCCGTGGGACCCCGTCTCGCCGGTGGTCTGGCGCTACATCGCGGATTCGTTCGGTGCCGGCGAACACGGCCGCCCGGTGCACCCACTGTAGGGACCGGCCAACACGGCCCGTGGCGCACGTACGGCCAAAGGGGGCTGGCGATCACGGAAGGGAGCTGGCGATCGTGGCGAAAGGAGCTGGCGATCGTGGCGACGTCGCGCACATGGAGATCTTGGCCCAAACCCCGGTCGGCTGGTGCCATGGTGGCGCGTGGTCCGGGCGGGATCTGTCGGGACCATCAGCCTCGGTGGTGGCAGGACGAAGGAGCATGCTGGACACGCTCCGGCCTGACCGTGTACAGTCCCTCTCACGTCTCCGCAAGGAAGGACCATCTCGACTCATGGGTCAGACAGACCGGGAGCGCCAGTTCGTCGCCATCGCCGTTCGCGCTGATGGCACGCGCGTGCCCGTTCGCCTTCCCCACAACGTCGAGGTATCCCTTCTCAGCCGGCTCGAGGTACTCGCCCTCGAGCTTATCGGCCTCATTACCGGCTCCCGGCGGGAGTCTGGGGACAGGCGGAGATAGCGCCGCAAGGCGCGACGGACGTCGAACCACCAGGACCCTCGTCGGGAACGGCGAGGGTCTTTGTTATGTCGGTCTGCCGGCTCGGACGAGCGAGTCGGACAACCGATCGGCCAGTGAACGATCGGCCAGCCAGAGACAGGGAAGGGCAGCAGCGATGACCATGGAGAACCTGACTGGGGAGCCCGCGGAGCGCGGCTCGCCAGGGCCGGACGCCCGGACACCAGCCGGCGCTGTCGTGGCCGACCCCTCTGACGATGCCTCGGCGCCGTCCACCCCGGCCGCCGTGCCGACCCCACCGGCTTCGGGCCGCGGTCGCCACGTGCCGGCCTACGGAACGCCGGAGGCGGAGGCCGTCGAGAAGGCCCGTGGTGACATGCTCCGGGACGGCAAGCCACTGAACCGCACACGCATCGGCGCCGACGCCCTCTGCGAGGCGCTCGTCCGCCAGGGCGTGGAGGTCATCTTCGGCTACCCGGGCGGCGTCATCCTGCCCCTCTACGACGTCTGGGCCGACCATCCCGAGCTGCGCACCATCCTCGTGCGCCACGAGCAGGGGGCTGCCCATGCGGCGGACGGCTACGCCCGAGCCAGCGGCCGGGTCGGTGTCTGCCTCGGCACCAGCGGCCCCGGTGCCACGAACCTCGTGACCGGCATCGCCACCGCCCAGCTCGACTCCGTGCCCATGGTCGCCATCACCGGCAACGTGCCCGGCGCACTCATCGGCAAGGACGCCTTCCAGGAGATCGACATCAGCGGCATCACGCTGCCCATGACGAAGCACAACTACCTCGTGCGCAAGGCCGACGACATCCCGCGCGTCATCGCCGAGGCCTTCCACATCGCCCGCACGGGCCGCCCGGGTCCCGTCCACGTGGACCTCACCAAGGACGCCCTGACCAGCGAGACGCAGGCCCAGCACCCCGACACGCTGGACCTGCCCGGCTTCAAGCCCCGATTCGATGGCCACCCCCGGCAGATCACGCTGGCCGCCCGAGAGATCGCGGAGAGCAAGCGTCCGGTCATCCTGGCCGGCCACGGGGTGCTCATCGCCAACGCCAGCGACGAGCTTCGGCAGCTCGCTGAGAAGGCCCAGATCCCCGTCACGCACACGCTGCTCGGCGTCGGCGCCATGGACGAGCAGCACCCGCTCGCCTACGGCTACATGGGCATGCACGGCTGGAAGCACGTCAACAAGGCCATCCAGTCGGCGGACCTGCTCATCGCCCTGGGCATGCGCTTCGATGACCGCGTCACCGGCACGGTCAGCTCATATGCGCCCCACGCCCGCATCATCCACGTCGACGTCGACCCCTCGGAGATCGGCAAGAACGTGGCCGTGGACGTGCCCATCGTGGGTGATGTCGGCAGCGTGCTGCGGGCTCTCATCGCGGCCGTGCCGCAAGTCGATCCGGCCGATCGTGCCGAGTACCTTGGCCAACTCGCCGAGTGGCGCACGGAGTCGGAGGCCATCTCCTGGCACGGCTCTGGCGGCTGGCGGCAGGGCATCCTGACCGCCGACTATGTCATCGCTCGCCTCGGCGAGCTCACCGGGCACGACGCCACGCTCGTGTCCGACGTGGGCCAGCACCAGATGTGGCTGGCGCGCTACGCTGGCTTCCGGCGGCCCAATAGCCACCTCTCTTCGGGCGGCCTGGGCACGATGGGCTACGGTCTGCCGGCCGCCATGGGCGCCGCCCTCGGCCGGCCGGACAAGGAGACCTGGGCGGTCGTGGGCGACGGCGGTCTGCAGATGACGACCCAGGAGATGCTCACCGTGGCCGTCGAGGGCATCCCGGTCAGGGTGGCCCTCATGGACAACAAGCGGCTGGGCATGATCCGCCAGTGGCAGGAGATCGTCTACGGTGGCAACTACCACTCCTCGGACCTGCCGGCGCCCAAGTGGGACCTGCTCGCCGAAGCGTATGGCTGGGCCACCTTCAAGGCCACGACGCCCGACGAGGTCGATGGCGCCATCCGCGGCGCGCAAGCGCATGATGGCCCCGCGCTCGTCTGGTTCGAGATCCACGAGACCCAGAACGTGTTCCCGATGATGCCGGCCGGCAAGGGGCTCTCCGACCTCATCGAGGACTGGGGCGCGCCCGCGGGCCAGGGGGAGGACAAGTAGATGGCCGCCATGAACGATCCCATCGCCGCTCCCGAGAAGGCCGTGCTCAAGAAGCGCTACATCCCGGGCTCCGGCCAGACGCACCGCCACGTCCTGGTGGTGCTCGTCAACAACCAGCCCGGCGTGCTCAACCGCGTCGCCTCCATGGTCCGCAGCCGCAACTTCAACATCGAGTCGCTGGCCGTGGGTCACACGGAGCGGCCCGACATCAGCCGCATGACCATCACCCTGCGCGGCGACGACTTCGCCGTCGAGCAGATGGCCAAGCAGCTCTACCGGCTCATCGACGTCCTCAAGGTCCAGGACCTGCCTGAGTCGGGCGTCGTGGAGCACGAGCTGGCGCTCGTCAAGGTGCGCGCCACCGAGTCGCGGCGCGGCGAGGTCCTGCGCATCATCGAGCTCTACAAGGGCCGCATCCTGGACGTCGGGCCTGAGACGGTCATCGTCGAGCACAGCGGCACCGAGCAGGAGATCGACTCGCTGGTGGCGCTGCTGGCCGGGTTCGGCATCAAGGAGATGGTCCGCACCGGCACCATCGCCCTGGGCCGCGGCTCCGGTGCCATCGACGTCGAGGCCATCCTGCGCGCCGGCCCCGTGCCTGCACTGGCCGAGGACGCATGAGCACACCACGCCCGGGTGAGCCGGCCCACCGGCCGAGCCCGACCTTCGATGGCCACCCCGCAGCAGCCACCAGGTAGAGGGAGACGAACGCCATGCCCGCCCGCATGTACTACGACAACGACGCCGACCCAGCGGCCCTGGCCGACCAGACCGTGGCCGTCATCGGCTACGGCAGCCAGGGCCATGCCCATGCCCTCAACCTCTCGGAGAGTGGCGTGAAGGTCATCGTGGGCCTCGCCCGCGGCTCCAAGAGCCGGCCCATGGCCGAGGCAGCCGGCCTCAGGGTCATGGACGTGGCCGACGCCATCAAGGCCGCCGACGTCATGATGCTGGCCCTCCCGGACACCGTGCAGAAGGCCGTCTACGACACCGACATCGCGCCCCACCTGCGACCCGGCCAGCTGCTCATGTTCGCCCACGGCTTCAACATCCGCTTCGGCCGCATCGTGCCGCCGGCCAGCGTGGACGTGGGCATGGTGGCGCCCAAGGGTCCCGGCCACCTGGTGCGCTCGGTGTACCAGGCGGGCGGTGGCGTGCCGGCCCTCTTCGCCGTCGAGCAGGACCCTTCCGGCACCGCCCGGGCCCGTGTCATGGCCTACGCCCGGGGCCTCGGCAGCACTCGCGCGGGCATCCTCGAGACGACGTTCGCCGAGGAGACCGAGACCGACCTCTTCGGTGAGCAGGCGCTCCTCTGCGGCGGCGTCTCGGCCCTCGTCAAGGCCGCCTTCGAGACCCTCGTGGAAGCTGGCTACCAGCCTGAGCTGGCCTACTTCGAGACGATGCACGAGCTCAAGCTCATCGTCGACCTGATGTACCGCGGCGGTCTCAACTACATGCGCTTCAGCGTCAGTGACACGGCCGAGTACGGCGACTACGTGAGCGGTCCGCGCGTCACCGAGGGTGCCAAGCAGACGATGGCGGACATCCTGGCCGACATCCAGAGCGGGCGCTTCGCGGAGCAGTGGATCGCCGAGTACGACTCCGGCGGCGCCGAGTTCGCTCGGCTTCGCCAGGCGGACCGCGACCACCAGATCGAAGAGGTCGGCGCCCGGCTGCGCTCGCAGATGAGCTGGCTGGACCCGGTGGAGGTCGCGGCCGGTCAGGCCCAGGCATCCACGACCGGCGCCGCCAGGCCCGCCTCGAGCGCGGGGGAGGGGATGGACCGATGACCAGCGACGTACCTGTACGCATCTTCGACACGACCCTGCGCGACGGCGAGCAGGCGCCGGGCGCCGGCCTCACCGTCACCGAGAAGCTGGAGGTGGCCCGTCAGCTGGTCCGCCTCAAGGTGGACGTCATCGAGGCCGGCTTCCCGGCCGCCTCGCCGGGCGACTTCGAGGCCGTGCAGCGTATCGCCGCCGAGACGAAGGGCATCGCCGTGGCCGGCCTGGCACGCTGCCGCGACGGCGATCCGCAGAGGGCCATCGAGGCCCTGCGGGCAGCGGAGAAGCCGCATCTGCACCTCTTCATCGCCACCAGCGACATCCACCTCGTCCACAAGCTGCGCATGGACCGCGAGGCGGCCCTCCAGGCGGCCGTGCAGTGGGTGAGCTATGCCCGCCACGAGCTTGGCCCGGACGCCGAGATCGAGTTCAGCGCCGAGGACGCCAGCCGCACCGAGCACGACTTCCTGCTGCGTGTCTACGAGGCCGTCGTGGACGCCGGCGCCACCACCGTCAACATCCCGGACACCGTCGGCTACGCCATCCCGGCCGAGTTCGGCGAGCTCACCCGCCAGGTCGTCGAGCGTGTCGGCGCGGGTGCCACCATCTCCGTCCACTGCCACAATGACCTGGGCCTGGCCACGGCCAACACGCTGGCTGCCGTGCAGGCTGGGGCGCGCCAGGTGGAAGTCACCATCAACGGCCTCGGTGAGCGCGCCGGCAACGCCTCCCTGGAGGAGGTCGTGATGGCCCTGCGCACGCGCCCCACCGAGTTCGAGGTGCGTGGATCCGGTGTCAACACCGAGCAGATCAGCAACGCCAGCCGCCTGGTCTCCTACCTGACCGGCTTCACGGTGCAGCCCAACAAGGCCATCGTGGGCCGCAACGCCTTCGCCCACGAATCGGGCATCCACCAGGACGGCGTGCTCAAGAACGCCCTCACCTACGAGATCATGACGCCGCAGTCGGTGGGCCTGGCCGGCTCCCGCCTCACGGTCGGCAAGCTCTCCGGCCGTCGAGGCCTGCAGGGCAAGCTCCACGAGCTTGGGGTGGACCTCGAAGGTGACGCTCTCGACCGCGTCTACCGCCAGGCCATTGCGCTGGCCGATGCCAAGAAGGAGGTCACCGACGCCGACCTCATGGCCGTCGTCGAGGCCCAGTCGGCTGGCGCCGGAACGACCGAGGACGCCGTCTCCGACGCCCCTGTCCGGCTCGAGGGCTGGTCGGTCAGCTCCAGCAAGGGAGGCAGCTCACAGGGAGACGTGGCCCTCGTGGTGAACGGCCAGGCGGTCAGCGCCCAGGCCGAGGGTAACGGTCCCGTGGACGCTCTCTTCGTGGCCGTCGACACGGCCGTGGAGCCGCTCATCGGCTGGTTCCCGCGCCTGACCGACTACGAGATCCGGGCCGTCTCTGGCGGTGAGGATGCCCAGGGCCGGGTCATGGTCCGCGCCCGCCGCTCCATCGACCCGGAGGGCACCGCCGAGACCGTCACCGGCCACGGCCTCTCGACCAACATCATCGAAGCCTCCGTTGAGGCATACCTGGCGGCACTGGAGAAGCTCCTCTGGCACGAAGCCGCGAGCGCGTCGGCCGTGGGGGCCGGGAAGGAGTCCAGCCTGTGAGCCCGGCGGGCACAGCCACCTACCAGGTCGCCAAGATCCCCGGTGACGGCATCGGGCCGGAGATCGTCGACGCCACCATCGTCGTCCTCGAGGCGGCTGCCGCGCGCTTCGGCTTCAGCTTCGCCTGGACCGAGGTGCTGGCCGGGGGTGTCGCCATCGACGCCTACGGCACGGCCATCCGGGACGAGGACCTGGACGTGCTGCTGGCCCAGGATGCCGTGCTGCTGGGCGCCGTCGGCGGGCCCAAGTGGGATGACCCG
>JBFYUV010000267.1:0-4422 GCA_041299865.1 Chloroflexota bacterium | reverse complement strand
GTGCGAGGGAGCTGCGCTGCCGACCGCCTGCTCGACGCACCCGCGACCCAGACGGTGGAGAGGGTTCTCGCTGGCGGGCGGCGACGCCGAGCCGTTGGTCGTCGGCCGCCCGACTGACTGGCCGATCAAGCACACTGCTGCTCGCCTCGTAGCAGGCGTGACAGCAAGGGCTTGGAGCGGGAGACGGGATTCGAACCCGCGACATCCAGCTTGGAAGGCTGGCGCTCCACCAACTGAGCTACTCCCGCCCGGAGGACCCACCTCACGCCGCCGGAACGTGCGATCGCGATGGCAGTTCGTGCACACGATATCGCACTTGGCGACCTCGGCCATGATCGTGGCTGTCCCGGCACGTCCGATCATCCGGCTGACGGTGTACCGCTTCTGATCGGGCCGCACGTGGTCGAAGTCCATGGCGCAGGCCGGGAAGGTCCGTGCACAGTCGACGCACGCCCGGCTCTTCAGGTCGTCGAGCAGGCGGGCCTGCCCTCGCCAGTAGGCGCGCTTGCGTGCGAGCTCATCCGATGACGAACCTGCCTGGGTCGCGCCGGACCGACCCCTTGCGCGCTCCCTGGTTCGGATGCGGTGGCAGTTGGCGCAGACCACGTCGCACTTGGCGAGCTCCGCGGTCAGGTCTTTCTGGGCGGAGAGCATGCCCCGGCTGGACGTCAGGCGGAACGCCTTCGCAACGGGCTCCCGATGATCGAAGTCCATCTGATGTGGCTTGAAGGTCCCGCCACAGTCGTGACATGGACGCTGGCGGAGTGCGCGAAGGGCGTCCCTTGTCGCGTCCTGACGCCCGCGGACACGGGCGATCTCACGGTCGCGGTTGCGTCTGTAGTAGTTGGCGTTCGTCGCGTGTTGGTCACGCTGCCTCATCTTGGCAATAATAGAACATATGGTCTATATGGCGTCGGCTGGCAGCAGGCGGAAGGGCCTGCCGTGCGGCCCCCGGATGGCGCGGAAGTGGCGCTCGTCCAGCGTCAGCAGGTCAGCCACGCCGTAGCGCAGCGCGAGGACGACCAGGGACGCATCTGTGAGGCCGATCGAGAGGGCCCCGTAGCGATCCATGATGCGCCGGGCTTCGGCGACGTCATCCGAGTCGAACGGTTCCAGCTGGTACGCCTGCCGAGCGACTTCGTCCAGGAACGCCCCTTGGGCGTAAGGCCCGACATGCTTGGCGAGCAGGTAGTCCAACTCCGCCAGCGCGAACGGAGAGAGTAACAACGGCGGCTCCGCCGTGGTCAGGGCAGCGGCTGCTCGCACGTGGTGGCGCTGGCTCGAGTCGAGGGCGGCCAGGAGGCCGCTCGTGTCAACGACGATCACTCGCCGAAATCGTCAAGCAGCTCGTCGACTTGCTCGGCCAGTGTGGGATTGCCGCTCGCGAAGAGGGGGATCTGCGGCCGTGGCCGTGGCTCCTCCGCGGTGACACGAGCGATACCCTCGCGGATGAGCTCAGCCTCCGAGACGCGACGGCGCCGAGCGGTCTCCTTGAGCGCAACACGCATGGCCGACGTCAGGTAGACGGTCGTCCGCTCCATGACATACACGGTAGCATACGTCGGGCCCATGCCCGCGTGTCACTCGACGCCTGGGAGTGGCTCGGCGATGACGAGGGGATGCCGGCGGTGTGGGTGTGGCAGGACGAGCATGGGGATGCCGAAGACCTGCTCTAGCAGGTCCGGGCGAAGGACGTCCGCGGGTGGACCGGCGGCCACTACGCGCGAGGCGGCCATGAGGACCACCCGGTCGGCATAGGCGGCCGCCAGGTTGAGGTCGTGCAGCACGGCCAGCACGCCACGGCCGTCGTCGGCCCCGCGGCGCAGCAGACGCATCGCGAGGTGCTGGTGGGCGGGGTCCAGGCTCGAGGTGGGCTCGTCGAGAAGCAGGAAACGTCCAGCGCCCGTAGCGCCCGCATCGCCGCTGGGCCCGTCCCCTGGAGCGTCCGTGACCTGGGCGATGGCCCGTGCCAGCGCCACGCGCTGCCGCTCGCCGGTCGAGAGCGTGGCGAAGACGCGGCCGGACAGGTGGGCACAATCGACGGCCTCCAGCAGGGTGGCCACGACGGCCCGATCGGCCTCGGTCGGGTCGCCCCCGTGCAGCGGCAGCCGGCCCAGCAGGGCGACCTCCTCGGCCGTGAAGGCGAAGGCCACGCTGCGTTCGGCGCTCATGACTGCCCGTCGTCGCGCCAGGTCGAGGCGGGGCCAGTCGGCCAGGGCTCGGCCGGCCAGGGTCACGCTGCCCCGGTCCGGCCGTCGGTCTCCGGCCAGGGTGGCGATGAGCGTGGACTTGCCGGCGCCGTTCGGCCCAGCCACGGCCACGATCTCGCCGGGGGCGACCTCGACGGACACGTCGGCGAGGAGGGTGGCTGCCCCGACCCGGACCTCGATGCCCCTGGCCGCGTACGTCATCGCGCCAGCAGGCCCCGGTCTCGCAGGAGCAGCCAAAGGAAGAAGGGCGCCCCGACCAGCGTGGTGATGACCCCGATGGACAGCTCGACGGGCGAGAACAGGCTCCGGGCGAGCACGTCGGCCACGACCAGCAGGGTCGCGCCGAGGAGCGCCGAGCCGATGGCGACCAGCCGATGTGACTGGCCGAGCAGCGGCCGGACGAGGCCCGGGACGAGGAGCGCCACGAAGGCGATGACACCCGCCACCGCCACCGCCACCGCAGTCAGGAGCGTGAACAGCAGGCTGATGACGATCGTGAGCCGGGAGACGTCCACGCCCAGGTGCCCGGCCTCCATCTCGCCCAGCGCCAAGGCGTCCAGCCTCGGCCCCAGCCGGGCAAGCACGGCGATGGCGGGGATGACCGCCAGCGCCGCGATGAGCACGTCACTGCCGACCACGCCGGAAAAGGAACCCAGCGTCCAGAAGGCCACGCTGCCCATCTCCGGGACGCGGCCAGCGGCCACGACCAGCGCCGTCAGGCCGGCCAGGAAGGCGCTCAGCGCAAGGCCGGCCAGGAGCATGGTGGCCACCACCACTCGGCCTGAAGCGGAGGCCACGCGGTAGATGATGGCGGCCGCGGCGAGGGCGGCCAGGAAAGCGCCGGCCGTCACCAGCAGCGCCCCCGGGAGTTGCGCCACCATGCCCAGGGCGACGGCCAGCCCGGTCGCCAGCGCTGCCCCCAGGGCCGCCCCGGCGCCGATGCCCACCAGCGCTGGGTCCGCCAGCGGTGTGCGATAGAGGCCCTGCATGGCCACGCCGGCCGCTGCCCAGGCAGCACCCACCAAGGCCGTGGCGAGCACGCGCGGGACTCGGATGGCCAGCAGCACGGTCTCCTGCTGCTCGCCGTACGTCCAGGGCAGGGTGATTCCGACGCGCGCAGCCAGGATGGCCAGCACCTCCGTGGGTGCGATGCCCACGGCGCCGATGCCGACAGCCACCACGATGGCCCCCACGAGCGCGGCCGCGAGGGCGAGGAGCCGAAGGCCGCGCCCGCCTACGACGCCAGCTCCGGGTGAAGCAGCCGCGCCAGGTCGGCGATGGCCTTGCCCGTGCGAGGCCCGAAGCCCAGCAGGTAGAGGTCCTCCATGGAGACGACGCGCCCGGCCTGCGCGGCAGGTGTCTGGGCGATGCCCGGCGCGGCCAGGAAGGCCTCGCGGCCGCCGAAGCGCTCGAGGCTGGCATCGGTCGTCAGGATGATGTCGGGCGCGATCTCGACGATGCCCTCAGGGGTCATGGGGATGTACGAGCCGAAGCCGGGATAGATGTTCTCGCCGCCGGCCAGGCTGATCATGGAGCCGGCCGCCGTGTCACCGCCGGCCACCAGCGTGGGTGCCTCCGGGGGCTGCAGGATGAAGAGCACACGCGGCCTGCTTGTGGCCTGCGTGACCAGCTCCTCGGCCGCCGTGACATCGGCATCCAGGGTGGCGATCAGCTCCGCCGCCCCCTCCTCCTTGCCGAAGATCGTGCCCAGCGTGGTGATGAGCTCGCGCGCGGCCTGGATGTCGTTGTTGTCCGGCAGGAGCAGGATGGGCACGCCCGCATCGCGCAGCTGGGCGACCACCTCCGGCGGGCCTGTCTCCTCGTTGCCGATGATGAGGCTGGGCGCCTGGGCCAGGACCGGCTCAGCGGAGAGGAAGCGGTAGTAGCCGAAGTTGGGCTTCTCCGCCAGCGCCTCCGGCGGGTAGAAGCTGGAGGCATCGATGGCGGCCACCTGGTCCTGCGCGCCGAGCGCGTAGGCGGTCTCCGTGAAGACGCCACCCAATGTGGCCACGCGTGAGGCGTCCTCGATGGCGACGACGTTGCCGTCGACGTCGGTGATGGTGATGGGGTCCTGGGCCGTGACCGGGGTCGTGCCGGCCAGCAGGAACAGACTCGCGAGAGCAAGCCGGGGCAGGAGCCGTACGCGGGCTCCGGTGGTCGATCGCATGGCCCGATCGTACGCTCGGGATCGGATGGCCGCAGCGCGTCGCCA
>JBFYUV010000266.1:0-11136 GCA_041299865.1 Chloroflexota bacterium | reverse complement strand
TCGCGCTGTACGCGGCCGGCGAGCTGGGCTGCCGGGTCACGACCATCACCATCTCGCCGTCGCAGCACGACCTGGCCCGTCAGCGTGTCACGGAGGCGGGGCTCTCGGATCTCGTGGACCTGCAGCGGCGCGACTACCGCGACCTGGAAGGCACCTACGACGCCATCGTGTCGATCGAGATGCTTGAGGCGGTCGGCGCCGAGTACTACCGTGACTTCTTCGGGGCCTGCGAACGTGCTCTCAAGACCGGCGGCCGCATGAGCGTTCAGGTCATCACCTTCCCGCACGACGCCTACGAGGCGCAGCTCCGCGGCGCCAACTGGATCCAGCGCTACATCTTCCCGGGCGGCGTGCTGCCCTCCCTGGCAGCCATCCAGGCCTCCCTGGAGCGCACCCAGCTGCTGGTGACCGGGGTGCACGATATCCGGGAGAGCTACGCTCGCACGCTGCAGGCGTGGCGCAGCAGCTTCTTCGAGCACCTCGATGAGGTTCGCGCCATGGGCTTCGACGACCGCTTCATCCGCATGTGGGACTACTACCTGTCCATCAGCGAGGCAGGCTTCCGGACGGGCATGACGCAGGACCTCCAGATCGCCTTCCAGAAACGCCGCGGCGTGGTCTGAGCTGATGCAGCCGATCACGAGCGAGACATCGACGCCGGATCCCGCAGCCAGCCCCGCAGCAGCGCCGATGCGCATCCTGGTCGTGGGTGCCAGTGGGTACGTCGGCGGACGCCTGGCCGCGCGCCTCGTCGAGCACGGCCACCACGTGCGGCTGGCCAGCCGGGATCCGCGGGGTCTGGCTGACCGCTTTCCGACGGCAGAGGTCGTCCGCCTTGACCTCCTGGACCCGGCGACCCTGCCGGCTGCTCTGGAGGGTGTCGAGCTGGCCTACTACCTGGCCCACTCGATGGCGGGTGGCGAGACCGGCTTCGAGCAGCGGGACCTGCTCGCGGCACGGTCATTCGCACAAGCGGCGAAGGAGGCTGGGCTCGGCCACATCGTCTACCTCGGCGGACTCGGTGACCCGGACAGCCGGCTCTCCGCGCATCTCGCCAGCCGCCAGCAGGTGGGGGCGGAGCTGGCCGCTCACGGCGTCCCGGTCACGGAGTTCCGGGCCGCCGTCATCATCGGCTCCGGGAGCGCCTCCTTCGAGCTGCTGCGCAGCCTCGTCGAGCACCTGCCAGTCATGATCACGCCGCGCTGGGTGCGCACGCTCTGCCAGCCCATCGCCATCCGCGACGTGCTCGAGTACCTCACAGGGGCAGTCGGCCATCCTGAGCGGTCCGGAGTCGTGGAGATCGGCGGGCCGGATGTCCTCTCCTACGCGGAGATGATGCGGACCTACGCCCGCCTGCGGGGCATGCGCCGACTGATGATCCCCGTGCCCGTCCTGACTCCCCGCCTCAGCTCCTACTGGTGCAGCCTCGTGACCCCCGTCCCGAGCGCCATCGCCCGCCCGCTCATCGAGGGCCTGCGCCACGAGGTCGTGGTGCGCGATCCTCTCCCGGCGGCTGCCTTCGGCATCGCCACGACCCCGTTCGAGCTGGCCGTAAGGAAGGCCATCGAGCGCGTCGAAGGCCACGACGTCGAGACCACCTGGTTCGACTCGCTGGGTGTCTCCGGTCGTCCGGACCTGGTGGAGGAGCGCTCTCGAGAGGGCATGATCGTAGACCGCCAGCGCCGCTCCGTGCGCGCTGCCGCTGCCGTCACCTTCGCCGAGGTCGAGCGGCTCGGAGGCACAGCCGGCTGGCCGTACGCCAACCCGCTGTGGAGGATCCGCGGCCTTATGGACCGTGCCGTCGGCGGGCCCGGGATGCGCCTGGGCCGGCGCGATCCGGACCACGTCCGCGTGGGGGACGCCGTCGACTTCTGGCGCGTGGAGGCGGTGCGCCGACCCGAGCTGCTGCGCCTGCGGGCCGAGATGAAGGTGCCCGGCAGGGCCTGGCTGCAGTACGAGGTCAGCGGTGATGGTGACCACAGCCGCGTCGTGCAGACGGCCTTCTTCGAGCCAAGGGGGCTCAGCGGCCTGCTCTACTGGTACGTGCTTCTGCCGGCCCACCTCTTCATCTTCCGCGGCTCTGTGCGCAGGCTCGTAAGGCGAGCGGAGCGGGCGCAGGCCGCCCGGGCGCTGGAGGAAGCTGGCCCGCCCTCCTGACGGCGGTTCAGCTGCTCCGCTCGCGGCTGCGTCCAGCCGACGACGCGTCCCCCGCCACGGAACGGAAGGCCGCCAGAGCGCGCTCGCGGCCATCGTGCAGGTCGACGATGGGCAGCGGGTAGGTCTCGCCGAGGTGGACACCGGCCTCGGCGGCGATCCCTTCGGGCATCTCCCACGGCGCGTGGATGTGGCGTGCCGGGACCTTCCCCAGCTCGGGCACCCAGCGGCGCACCCAGTCACCCTCGGGATCGAAGCGCTGCCCCTGCAGGACCGGGTTGAAGATGCGGAACCACGGCTGCGGGTCCGCGCCCACGCCCGCGGTCCACTGCCAGCCACCCTTGTTGTTGGCGACATCGCCATCGACAAGGTGCCGCATGAAGTGACGCTCGCCGATGCGGTAGTCCATGAGCAGGTGCCGGGTCAGGAAGGAGGCCACCACCAGGCGTGCCCGGTTGCCCAACCACGAGGTCGCCGCCAGCTGGCGCATCGCGGCATCCACGGCCGGGATGCCCGTGCGTCCTTCGCGCCAGGCAGCGACCGCTTCAGGGTCTTCCCGCTCGGGACGAAAGACCGCCATGAAGGGGCTGTCAGCCACGGGGTCGACGGCCGCGCGTCGATGGAAGAGCAGGTGGTGGTAGAACTCGCGCCAGGCGACCTGACGCACGAACGGCTGGGCCGCCTCACCGACCTCAAGGGCGGCGCTCTCCACCTGCAGCGGCGAGAGCGTGCCGAGGTGGAGGTCGGGTCCCAGGCGCGAGGTGGCCCGGCCGTCGAGGCCGTCACGACCGCGACCGTAGCCCGAGAGCCCTTCGAGCACCCAGGCCCGGAGGCGCTCCTGCGCGGCCGATTCACCCGCCTCCGGCAAGCCATGATGTGGTGCCTCGCGTTCGGCCAACGCGGCCGTGACTCCCAGAGAACCAGCCAGGAGGTCCGCCGGGGTGTGGATGGCTCCGATGGCCGGGAGCAGTGGCCGACGGGAGGCCTGCTGCAACGCCCTCCAGAACGGGGTGAAGACGCTGTACGGCCGGCCGGCGGCGGTGAGCATGGACTCTGGTTCGGCCAGCAGCAGACCGGGCTGCAGCCGGAGGCGACGGCCGTCGCGCTCGAGTGCGGCGGCCACGGCCTGGTCACGTCGATGGCTGAAGGGAGTGACGTCCCGGGTCGCCAGGATGACGGAAGCGCCGGCCTCACGCGCCACCCTCGGCACGACCTCCTCCGGGCGACCAGTGCGCACGAGCAGGCCGCTGCCGCGCGCACGCAGGGAGGCGTCGAGCACGGCCAGTGAGCGCAGCAGGAACCACGTTCGCGCCGGTGCGGACGTGGAGTCGCGCAGGAGACGCTCATCGAGCACGAAGAGCGGGACCACCGAGCGGGCCCCGGCCACCGCGGCACCCAGGGCCGGATGGTCAGCGACCCGTAGGTCGCGCCGGAACCAGACGATGGCCGTGTCCACGGACTCCTCCATCCTGCTCCTCTGTTCCATGCCGTGCACTGGCGGTCCGGAACCCTGTACAAGCTCTCACAACATTGTACAGGTGGTTGACATCTTCGCGTGGTGTCCCTATCCTCGCCATAGACAAACGTTGTACAAGTCGGGGACAGAGGCGATGACCAAGCACAAGCTCAGCAGCACGCACATCGTGAAGGCGGACTTGGATCGCGTCTGGGATTTCTTCTCCCGCGCCCGCAACCTGGGACGCATCACCCCTCGCTCGATGGGCTTCGACATCCACACGCCAGACCCGGTCACGGAGGCGGGCGCCATCATCGACTACACGGTGCGGCCGCTGTTCGGCATCCCCACCCACTGGCAGTCGCACATCGAAGAAGTGGAGGCTCCCCTGCGCTTCCGCGACGTGCAGGCGAAGGGCCCCTACAAGTCGTGGGTCCACGAGCACCGCTTCACTTCCGTCACGGACGGGGTCCGCATGGACGATCACGTCGAGTACGAGCTGCCCTTCGGTCCGGTCGGTGCACTGGGACACCGTCTCGTGGTGCGAGCACAGCTCGAGCACGTCTTCGCCTTTCGCGCCACGGCCATCGACCAGATCTTCGAGCCGGCCGGCGACCGGGCCAGCGGGCAACCGGGCACCGTCGCCATCGCCGGCGGGACGGGGTTCGTGGGCAGCGAGATCGCCCGTGAGCTCCGCCGTCGCGGGCGTCACGTCGTCGTCCTCTCCTCGCGGGGTGAGGGTGCGCGCGGCCAGCTACCGGACGACATCGAGCTTCGGCCTGCCGACGTCCGGGACCCGGCGGGCCTGAGCGAAGCCCTGGAGGGCGTGGATGAGCTGGTCATCTCGCTGGCCTTCCCGGGCTTGCCGGTCGAGCAGTCCAAGAAGGGCTACACCTTCATGGACGTCGATGCCGGGGGCACGCAGCGGCTCGTCGCAGCCGGCCGGCAGGCCGGTGTCCGCCGCATCGTCTACCTCTCGGGTGCCGGTGCTGGTCATGACGCCCAGCGCCACTGGTTCCGTGCCAAGGCCGTGGCCGAGGACGCCGTGCGCGGCTCGGGGATGGCCTGGACCATCCTGCGACCGACGTGGGTCTATGGCCCCGGCGACGTCTCGCTCAACCGCTTCCTCGGATTCGCGCGCTCCCTGCCCTTCGTACCGCTCACGAACCTTGGTCGCCAGCTGCTGGCCCCGGTCTTCGTCGGCGACGTGGCTCGCCTGGCTGCCGATTCGCTGGAGCAGGATGCCGCGATCGAGCAGGTCTTCGAGGTCGGCGGGCCGGAGGCCATGTCCATGCGCGAGGTCATCGGCCGGGCCACGAGCGTGGCGGGCCTTCACAAGCCCCTCATCCCCGCCCCCGCTCCACTCGTCAAGCTGGCCGCGTGGCCGATGCGCTTCCTGCCCAACCCGCCGCTCAGCCCGGATGCGGTGGACTTCGTCAACCAGCCGGCGACGGTGGACATCGAGCCCCTGTTGCGAGCCATGCCGCGCACGCTCACGCCACTGGAGGCCGGCCTGGCTACGTACCTTGGCCCCCGGCACTCATCTACGACGGTCATCGACGGACTCACGGAGGGTCTGCGGCCGGCCGCCTGACGGTCCGCCCGCAGCCGCCGGCCGACGCCATGGTCGAGATGCGCATCCCCCACGACGTGCCTCTCGATCGCGAGGGCACGTTACGCATCGCTCCTGCGCCCCCGTGGCCAGGCCAGCCTGCGAGACCGTCCCTCGCGCTGGTCACATCGCTTGACGCGGTGCGGCGCGCTCCGACCATCCTGGCCGCCATCCGTCTCGCCCCGCGGGTCCGGGAGGCAACCGTCGCCGCCATCAACGAAGGCAGCCATCCGGCCTTCCTCCTGAAGCCCCTCCTGGAGGCCATCCGGGACGAGCGTGACACGGTCACGGCCGTGGCCGCCATCCATGCCCTGGGGGAGGTCCCGGGTCGCCTCGTCGAGGGCGAGATGGCGCGGCTGCTGGGCAGGGCCGTGAACGGTTTCGACGCCCACGCCGCATGGGCCGTGAGCTGGCGGCCGGCGTCACTCGGGCTCATCGAGCCGCTCACCGAGGCCGTGGGGCGCGGTGGGCTGGTCGGTATGCACGCCCAGCAGGCCCTGGCGCGGTGGGCCAGCCAGGACTCGGACATCGCGTCGGCTGTCCTGGTCGCCCTTGATGCTGCGCTCCGAACGACCGGCGTCGCAACCTCGCGCCGCTACCTCGCCGAGGTCGCTGGCCTCGTGCCCGGGCCTGTCGCCCGCGAGCTCCTTGAGTTCCTGGCCACAGATGCCTCGGAGGCGCTGGCCGTGCGAGTCGAGGCCGTCGCCTCACTGGGCGACCGCATCGGCGAGCGGCTGCCGCCCAGCGTCACCTCGCTGGCCTCGCAGGGTGGCCGTATCGGCGAGGCCGTGCGACAGGCGCGAGCGCTGCAGGTGCTGCGGCGCCGTGGCCCGCGCCGCAGCCACACCCGGGAGGACGGCCTGAAGATCGCCCAGGTCCACCTCGGAGCCTTCCTGGACGCCGAGGCGACTCGGGCTGGCATGGGTGATACCGGCGGCGTGGCCACGCTGCTACCGAGACTGGGGGCAGCGCTGGCGTCGCAGCCGCGCATCCACCAGACCATCAGCATCGGCCGGGCGCTGCCCGGCGTGCCGGCCGCGACGCGCCTGCGCGAGCAGCCCGCCATGGGCGGCCACCACTTCGAGAACGTGCCCCTGGAGGAAGGCGAGGGCGCCACCTTCGCGGGTGCGTGGCCCTCGCTCGTGGCGGCTGAGCGCGGCATCCGCGCCGCCCTGCTGGCATCAGGCACGCCGGACGTCCTCCACCTGCGCATGGCCGACCCTGGCAGCCTGGCCGCAGCGCGCGTGGCCCGCGAGCTCGGCATCCCGACCATCTTCACGCTCGCCCCGGACCCGCACGGCCCCATCGCGGCCGCCGAGCGCCGGGGCACGCTGGACCGTGCGAGCTTCGGGAAGGAGGACGCGCGGTCGGCGCTCTGGTACCGCGTGGGGCTCGTGGCACAGTTGGCCAACGAGGCCCGCGAGCTGGCCCTCTTCCCGCGAACCGACCTGCGGCGAGAGCTCGCCGACCTGGTGGGTGTCGACCTGGCTGCCGGTCCGCCACGCCACACCATCGTGGCCGAGGGTGTGGATACCCAGCAGGCCGACGATACTGCGGCGGGGCTTGCGGCCGGTACGAGCGCGGCCGTCCTGGACGACCTGGTGCACGCCGTCGAGCGCCTGCCCCAGGAACGCCAGGGGCTGCCCATCGTCGTGAGCGTCGGTCGGCTCCACGAGGTCAAGGGCATGGCCCGCATCGTCGAGGCCTTCGCCCTCGACCGATCCCTCGGCGCGCAAGCGAACCTCATCCTCGTGGGCGGCGACCTTGACCACCCGACTGCCGGCGAGGCAGCCGAGCTGGCGCGCATCGACGTCCTCTTCCGACGGCACGCCGGCCTCGCCGATCGCGTCATCCTGCTCGGACATCGTCGTCACGCCGAGGCTGGCCTGATCCTCGCGGTCGCGAGGCACGGCTGGGGCGAGTGGGTCGCGCCCGGTGGCGCCTATGTCTGTGGCAGCCTCAAGGAGGAGTTCGGCCTCGCCATCCTGGAGGCCATGGCGGCCGGCCTGCCCGTCGTCGCGCCGCTGTCCGGTGGCCCCGCCACCTACGTCGAGCCTGGCGTCACCGGCGCGCTCGTGGACACGAACGACCCGCGCGCCATCGCGGCCGGCATCGACGACGCGCTGCGCCTCGCCGCCGATCCGAGGACTGGAGGGCGCACCCGCACCGTCGTGGACGCCCGCTTCACTATCGATCGGATGGCCCGCACGCTGGCCGCCGTCTACCGCATCGCGGCCGGCTCCAGCACGCTGGCCCTGACCGTGGAGGAAGGCCGGGCGGCGTGACGCTGCTGGTCGTCAGCCCCGACTACATCTCACACGCCACCCCACTGCTCACCATCGCGGGAGCCTGGGCCGAGCGGGGCGAACGGGTCGTGGTGGCCACCGGGCCGGCCATCGCCCCGGTGGTCGCGGCGGTCGGCTTCGAGCACTCCGAGCTCATCATGTCGCGCGGGTCCAACGCGGGCGATGCCGGGGCCGGACGGGGATCGCGTGCCGAGGCTCGCTCGTTGGAAGCCTTCTTCATGGCCACGCGCCGAGGCATGCTCGAGACCCTGCGCTTCCAGGCAGAGGCTCGCGCTATCGACCTGTTGTGGCAGCCGCAGCTCGTGGCCCAGCGGACCATCCGCATCGTCGAGCGCGTGCGCCCCGACGCCATCCTCGTGGACCACCTCGCCTTCGCGGCCACGATCGGCCTGCGCGCCATGGGTGCGCCGTACGCCGATGTCGTCGTCGGCCACCCCACGGCCCTGCCGGTGGGCGCGGAGATCTACGGCGTGCCATCGTCGTGGCCGTCCGCCATCACGGCCGACCCGGTCCAGTTGGCGACGCTGCGGGCCATCGCTCGCGGGGTCAGCGAGGCCTTCGGCGATGCCTACGACCGCATCCTGCGTTCGCTGGCGCCGGGGAGCGAGCCGGTCGGCGATGCCTTCGCCGCCCACGGCGACATGGTCCTCTACGCCTACCCCGCGCAACTCCATGAGGCAGCACGGACGGCACTCCTGCCGCGACACGCCTTCCTGGGCGGTGCCGTGCGTCACGAGTCGCCCGACGACGAGACGGCGGCCTGGCTGGCACGCACCGATGGACGGCCACTGGTGGTCGTGTCCCTGGGCACCTTCCTGTCCGCGCGCAGCGACGTCCTGGCGCGGGTCGCCGCGGCGCTGCGCCGGGTCGAGGCACGCGTGGCCATCGCCATCGGCACCAACAGCCCCGAGGTCCTCGGTCCGGTCCCGTCGGACTGGCTCGTGCGTGCCAGCCTGCCCCAGGTGGCGCTGCTGGGGCATGCCTCCCTGCTCGTGACGCACGGCGGGAACAACAGCGTGACGGAGGCCCTCGCTCACGGCGTGCCGCTGTTGGTCATGCCCTTCTCGAGCGACCAGTTCGATGGCGCCGCCGCCATCGAACGACACCTGGCCGGCGTGGCGCTCGACCCCAATCGGGCCAGCCGACCGCTCATCGCCGGGAGCATCCGCGGCCTGCTCAAGTCGCCACCGCGAATGCCCGGCCGTATCTCCGACCGCCTCCGGGCGCTGCCGGGGCCGGACATCGCGTATGCGGCGCTGTCAGGCGGCGCCCATCGCCCGCCTCAGAGCGCATCCACAGCGATACCCACGACGAGAAGCGGCGTCGTCACGACCTCCGCCTGACGGACGTCCGAGGGCCGCTCGGCCGTACCTCGCCCACGCGCCTGCTGTCCACCAGGTCCAGATGAATCAGTCGAGCCGGCCCCCGAAGGGACCGGCTCGACGAGCAGAGGGAAGCTGGTTAGCCCAGGGAGGGCGGTAGCATGACCTTCTGGATGACGTGGATGATGCCCAGGTTGCTGGCGCGGATGTCCGTGGCCAGGATGACCGCATCGTCGATGCGCAGCTTGCCACCGCGCACGGTGATGGCGGCCTTGTCGCCGTTGAGCATCTCGACCTTCGAGCCGATGGCTGAGACGGCCGTCTTGGCGTTCACCTTGCCGTCGATGACGTGGTAGGCGAGGATGTCGAGCAGGACGCCGTCGCCGAGCAGGCTGTCAACGCTGCAGACATTGCTCGGGTTGAGGCCGGCGCTGCCGAGGCCGAGGGCATCGCCCAGTCGGCGGAAGGCGGCATCGGTCGGGGCGAAGAGCGTCTTGTCGGGCGAGGACAGCACGTCCACGACAGCGCCACCGAGGTAGTCGCAGGTAGCAGCGGTCAGGAGCGTGTCGTAGTCGCCGGTTCGGCTGTTCACGGCGATGGCCTTATCCACGATGGTCGTGCCGGGTGCGGCAGAGGCGGCGGCCGGGATGATGGCCGTCACGGAGAGGGCGGCCAGCATCGCGCCAGCCATGAGCTTCTTGAACATCAGGGTTTCCTCCTTCTTGTGTGGAACGTTGGGTTGGTGAGGGACTGCCTGGGGACCGATGGACGTCGGCCCCCGGGCGTCCCGATGGTGACCTAGTTGGCCGACGCGTCCTCGACGAGGATCACGTTGAACGAGCCACCGCCGAGCTGGCCGATGGCCATGGCGCTGTAGCTCTTGCCCGCCTCGAGCATCAGGGGATCGATGTCGAAGGCGGCCTTCTTCGCGCCGGCAGGACGGACCTCGAGGTCGTACTCGCCCGCAGGAACGGTGGCGTAGCCCTTGGCCTTGCCGTACTTGAGGTCCTTGAAGATGGCCTCCTTGACCTTGCTCCCGTCAGCAGCGATGTCGACAGCGGGGGCGTCAGCGCTGAGGTGGACGACACGGATCTGGGCCTGGTCAGCGACCGGGGCCGGCTTGTCCTTGAGGACGACCGGGGTGATGTTGGCAAGCTCATTGGTGGCCGCGACGGTCGTCAGGGTGCCGCCCTTGAAGGTGAGCGGCGCATCGATGACCACGGGCCCCTCCTCCAGGGATGCGCCCGCGGGGACGACCTGGATCTGGTACGTGCCGGCCGGCACGAACAGGTAGTCGGAGATGGCACCGAAGGGCACGTCGGTCAGGACGGCGTTGCCGTTGGCGTAGACATCCACGTTGGGGGCATCGGCCGAGAAGTGGCCGACGCGCACGCCCGCCAGGGCGGCATCGACGGCCGGCACGACCGTGAAGCTGCCATCCTCCAGGCCGCCGACGGCGAACACGGAGTAGCTCGTGCCCGCGTCAAGGGTGACCTCGGGGATGTCGAAGGCGACGGTGTCCGTGCCCGCGGCGCGGATCTCGAGGTCGTAGGCACCGGCGGGCAGATCGACGTAGCCGGTGTTGTCCGGGAAGGCCAGACCCTCGATGAGGGCAGCCTCGCCGTCAGGGGCGATGTCCACGGCCGGAGCGTCGAAGCTGAAGTGGACGACGCGGACCTGTGTGCCATCGGCGTTAGGAGCGGGGGCGTCAGCCAGGACCTGCGGGATGATGGCGGTGGCCAGGCTGCCGGTGGCGGCGACCGTGGTCATGGTGCCGGCATCGAAGGTGAGGGGTGCGTCGATGACGACGGGGCCCTCTTCCAGGGTGGCGCCGCTCGGCACGACCTGGATCTGGTACTCGCCGCCGGGGACTTCGAGGTAATCAGTGATCTTGGCGTACTCGAGGCCTTCGACGACCAGGTTGCCGCCGGCGTAGACGTCGACGGCCGGGGCATCGCCGGCGCCGTGGAGGACGCGGACCTTGGCCATGTCGGCCATGTCGTCCTGGGCGGCGACGCCGACCGGGATGGCTGTGACGGCCGACAACGCGGCGATCATGCCGACGAGGGCGATCTTGCGCCCTCGTGTGGTGGATTGGGACATCTGCGTGAGTTCCTTTCGGATGACTTCGGTGAAGGGGTCGAAGTGGGCCGGCAGTGGCAGAAGAAGCGCACTGCCGGCCCGGGGGGCGTGGTCAGGCTTAGGCCTCGGGGGACGCCTCGGCTGCCATGGACTCTTCGGCCATCATGTCGTCATCAGCCATGAGGCTGGCGTCGACGGCCGGCA
>JBFYUV010000261.1:0-2636 GCA_041299865.1 Chloroflexota bacterium | reverse complement strand
CCGAGTCCGCCCTGGCCGAGGCCGCTCTGGCCGAGGCCTCTCAGGCCGAGGCCTCTCAGGCCGGGATCGCCGCTCCCGGGACCACGCATGGCGGGCGGCCCTCCCCTACGCGTCGGGGATGACGACGACCTGGCTCAAGTGGCGCGGCACCTCTGGGTCCAGACCACGCCGCACGGCCACGCCCAGGGCCAACGCCTGCAGCACGTGCAGCACGAGCGGCAGGCGGGCGATGTCGTCCAGCGCGGCGGCCGGGCCGTCCGGCCCCAGCAGCCAGGTGGTCGCACCCAGGGCGGCAGACTCCTCCAGCACCCGTCGCTCCGCCGGTTCCGACGTGCCGCCCAGGATGCCCACCACGAGCATGCCCGGCTCGCAGACCGAGATAGGCCCGTGGCGAAACTCGAGCGGGTGGAAGGAGGCGGCCGGGACCTGGCTCGTCTCGGTCAGCTTCAGGACGGCCTCGTTGGCCAGGCCGTGGGCAGCCCCGCCGCCCAGCACCACGATTCGCGATGGGTTCGATGCTGCCAGCTCGAAGGCCCGCTCGATGAACGGCGCCAGGTCCGCCCAGTGCGCCGGCAGGGCATCAAGATCGGCCGCGAAGCCGGCCTCGCCCAGCCTGGCACCGAGCCGCATGAGGAGCGCGGTCTGCGAAGCGAACGAGCGCGTCATGACGATGGCCTTCTCGTCACCCTCCGGGATCGCCAGGGTGGCCGTAGCCAGCTGGGCCATGGGGCTCTGCGGGCGGCAGGTCACGGCGATGGCGGGAGCCCCGCGCTCCTGGGCGGCACGGATGACATCCAGCGCCTCCGTCGTCGTGCCCGATCGCGAGACGACGATGACCGGCTGGTGGGAGGGTTCGCCGGGCGCGAAGACAGCCTCCGGCCGCAGCACCACCTCCGAGAGGGGCGCCGCCACGGCGGGCAACCCGCACCGCGCGCGCAGCGCCACGGACGCCACCTGGGCGATGTAGTAGGACGATCCGGCCCCGGTGATGACGACCTGCGACGCGCCCGCGAGCGTGTCCAGGATCTCCGTGGGTGCCGCGAGCGCGACCCCCAGGGCGGCTTCGATGGCCTGGCCACCGGTGCTGGCCTCCTGCCAGGCGGTGGTGGCCTCCACGGCGGCGCGGACCGCGGCGGCTGTCGTCGGAGCTGGCTCGCCAGTCGGGGCGGCGGTGTGGAGGATGGTCATGGCGTCACCTCGGGCTGCAGGGGCATCAGGGATGGGGGTCGTGAAGGCTGCCGGTCACATGTCACCGAGCTCGACCGAGTAGTGGTAGCGGTCGGCGCGCAGTGTGCTGCGGCAGTACTCGATGACGTGACCCTCGGCATCGTACGTGGTTCGCTCGACCCGCAGGGCGGGGCTGCCCACGGTGCCGCCCAGCTCGCCCGCCTCGGTCTTCGTCATGAGCACGGGCTCAAAGGATTCGCGCGCCCGCACCGGGCGCACGCCGAACTCCGAGGTGAGCGTCTCGTACAGGCTGCGGCGGCCGAGATCGAGGCCCTCGAGCCCCGCGAAGCGGTCGGCCGGCAGGTAGCTCGTCTCGGTCACGATGGCCTCATCGTCGGCCAGCCGGATGCGGCTGAGGGCCACCACAGCGTCGCCCGGCTCGATCTCCAGGACGGTCGCCACGCGCTGGCCGGCCTCCTCGACGCGCAGGCTGCGGACCCGCGTGCCGGGCCGCATGCCGTGCCGCTCGATCTCGCGGCTGTAGCTGTAGAAGCCGCCCAGGTGGTGCTCCACGGCGGGCCTGCGCACGTAGGTACCCAGCCCGCGCCGGATCTCCACGAGCCCGTCGTTGACGAGCCCGGCCAGGGCCTGGCGCACGGTCGCACGGCTGACCTCGTAGCGCGTCATGAGCTCCTGCTCGGTCTCCAGGCGGCTGCCCGGTGGCAGCTGTCCGCTAGTGATGCGCTCCCGCAGGTCCGCCTGGATCTGGCGATAGAGCGGCACGCCGGCCATGTCGAGCATCTGGCTGACCCCCCTGTCGGTCCGCGGCGCGCTCATCCCTTGAGCCCGCTGATGGCGATGCCGCGCACGAAGTACTGCTGGGCGATGACGAAGAGCGCCACCATCGGCACGAGGCTGACCATGGCGCCGGCCATCATCTCGGGCCACTTGCCGACATGCTGGCCCTGGAAGAAGGCCAGCCCGACGGTGGTCGTGTAGTCGGGCAGGTCGCGCAGGTAGATGAGTGGGCTGAGCAGGTCGTTCCAGCTCCACATGAAGGTGAAGATGGCGAGCGTCGCCAGCACGGGCCTGGCCAGCGGGATGTAGATCCAGCGGAAGATGCCCCAGGGGCTGGCGCCATCCACGCGGGCCGCGTCGGCCAGCTCGCGGGGCACGGTCAGGAAGAACTGGCGGATGAGGAAGATGCCGAAGGCGCCGCCCAGCCAGGCACCGACCCACAGGGGCTCCTGCGTGCCGATCCAGTTGCCGCTGTCGCTCAAGGGATGCGGCAGCGCGCGGTAGAGGATGAAGTTGGGGACGAGCACGACCTGGAAGGGGATGATGAGCGTGGCCATGATGAGCGCGAACAGGAGCCCCTTGCCACGGAAGGGCAGGACGGCGAAGGCGAAGGCGGCCATCGAGCAGCTCAGCAGTGCGCCGATCGTCGCGAGCGTGGCGATCTTGAGCGA
>JBFYUV010000259.1:0-2659 GCA_041299865.1 Chloroflexota bacterium | reverse complement strand
CTCTTCCGATCTTCCGGCACCGGCGCCGCGCAGGAGGCGGTGGAGACGCTCGTCGCCCGGGGCGAGAAGGTGGGCATGGTCCAGGTCCGGCTCTTCCAGCCCTTCCCGGTCCAGGAGCTGGTGGCGGCCCTGCCGTCCACCGTGAAGTCCATCGCCGTGCTTGACCGCTGCAAGGAGCCGGGCGCCGTCGGCGATCCCTTCTATCTGGAAGCCGTGGCCGCCATCGACGAGGCCATGGACAGCGGCGAGGCGCCCTTCAGCGTCCGCCCGCGCATCGTCGGCGGTCGCTACGGGCTCTCCTCCAAGGAGTTCACGCCGTCGATGGTCAAGCCCATCTTCGACGAGCTCGCCAAGGACAGGCCCAAGCGCCACTTCACGGTCGGCATCTACGACGATGTCACCAACCTGAGCCTGCCCATCGACCACGACTTCGTGCACCCGCGCCCGGAGGGCGAGGTACAGGCCATGTTCTTCGGCCTCGGCTCGGACGGCACCGTGGGTGCCAACAAGGCTTCGGTCAAGATCATCGGCGAGGGCACGGACCTCTTCAGCCAGGGACACTTCGTGTACGACTCCAAGAAGTCGGGCGCGGTGACCGTCTCGCACCTCCGTTTCGGCCCCAAGGAGATCCGCTCCACCTACGAGATCGGCGCCGCGGACTTCGTGGCCTGCCACCAGTTCGGTCTGCTGGCCAAGATGCCGGTCCTCGACCGCGCTCGCACGGGCGCCACGTTCCTGCTCAACTCGCCCTACGCCCCGGACGAGGTCTGGGAGCAGCTGCCCGGCAACGTGCAGCAGCAGATCGTCGAGAAGGAGATTGACTTCTACGTCATCGACGCCTTCGCCGTGGCTGACGAAGTGGGCATGGGCAACCGCATCAACACCGTGATGCAGCCCTGCTTCTTCAAGCTCTCCGGCGTGCTGCCGGAGGCGGAGGCCATCGCTGCCATCAAGCAGTTCGTCGAGAAGACGTACGGCAAGCGAGGCGAGAAGGTGGTGCAGCGCAACTACGCCGCCATCGATCTCTCGCTGGAGCGCCTCCACAAGGTGTCTGCCCGCCCGGTCAGCAACGACGTGACTGTGGCGGCACTGGTGCCTGACGATGCGCCCGACTTCGTGAAGGACGTGACGGCGCGCATCATGGCCGGCCAGGGCGACCTGCTGCCGGTCAGCGCCATGCCCGTGGACGGGACCTTCCTGACGGCCACCACCAGGTGGGAGAAGCGCGGCATCGCGCAGCAGATCCCCATCTGGGACGAGGCCATCTGTATCGACTGCGGCAAGTGCGCCATCGTCTGCCCGCACGCCGCCATCCGCATGAAGGTCTACCCGGCTGCGGAGGCCGAGCGCTTCCCGGCCGACTTCCCCTCCAAGGAGTTCAAGTCACGCGAGCTGCCGGAGCACCTCATCACCATCCAGGTGGCCCCGGACGACTGCACCGGCTGCGGCGTCTGCGTGGACGTCTGCCCGGCCAAGGACAAGACGGAGGTCAAGCACAAGGCCATCAACATGGCGCCCTACCTCGAGCACCGCGACCTCGAGCGCACGCGATGGGACCACTTCCTCGCCATCCCGAACCTGGACCGCAGCCTCCTGCCGCGGGACACCATCAAGGGCTCGCAGGTCCTGGAGCCGCTCTTCGAGTTCTCCGGTGCCTGCTCTGGCTGCGGCGAGACGCCCTACGTCAAGCTCGTCAGCCAGCTCTTCGGAGATCGCATGCTCGTCGCCAACGCCACGGGCTGCTCCTCGATCTACGGCGGCAACCTGCCCACCACGCCGTGGGCCGTCAACGGCTCGGGTCGCGGTCCGGCCTGGAACAACTCGCTCTTCGAGGACAACGCTGAGTTCGGCCTGGGCATGCGCCTGGCGCTGGACGTTCAGTCCGCGCAGGCTCGCGCGCTGCTGCGGAAGCTGGCCGGCGTGGTCGGCGAGGAGCTCGTGACCGGGATCCTCGACAACCCCCAGGACAGCGAAGCCGCCATCGCCCGCCAGCGGGAGCTGGTCGACTCGCTGCGCCAGGCGCTCCAGGGCGTGAGCGGCGAGCAGGCCGCAGAGGCCCGCTCCCTGCTGTCGCTCTCGGGCGACCTCGTGCGCACCGGGGTCTGGATCATGGGCGGTGACGGCTGGGCCTACGACATCGGCTTCGGCGGTCTCGACCAGGCTCTGAGCTCCGGACGTGACGTCAACATCCTCGTGCTTGACACGCAGGTCTACTCGAACACGGGCGGCCAGGCCTCCAAGGCCACGCCGCGCGGCGCCGTGGCCAAGTTCGCGGCCGCCGGCAAGGGCACGGGCCGCAAGGATCTGGGCGCCATCGCCCGGGCCTACGGCAACGTCTACGTGGCCCAGATCGCCCTCGGCGCCAGCGATGCACAGACCAACAAGGCCATCCTCGAGGCCGAGGCGTGGCCGGGCCCATCGCTCATCATCGCCTACAGCACCTGCATCGCTCATGGCATCGACATGTCGACGTCCATGAGCCACCAGCGTGACGCCGTCAAGAGCGGCTTCTGGCCGCTCTACCGCTACCAGCCCAGTGAGGCGGAGGGCCAGCCCTTCAAGCTGGACTCCAAGGAACCCTCGATGCCCATCAAGGAATTCGTCGCGGCGGAGACCCGCTTCGCCATCCTGCAGCGCACCGACCCTGACCGAGCCGCCA
>JBFYUV010000258.1:0-13115 GCA_041299865.1 Chloroflexota bacterium | reverse complement strand
GCGAGCGCAGGGGCATCCTCCGGCTCTGCCGGCGCCTCGGCCTGGGCCTGCTGGCCGTCCACGAGGCGGTCGGAGGCGACCTGCCATTGGTCGAACCGCTGCTCGATCCCCTGCCCTATCGGCCGCGGCCGGACAGGAAGCGCCAGGGCCTGTTGCTGAGGGAGTTCGGCCATCGGGTCGGCGACCCCAACACCGGTGGCATGACCAGGCGGCCCATCGTCACCGCCTACCGCCAGGCAGCGCTGCGCTGCGCGGCGCACCTCCGACAGCACGGGCCGACCAAGGCAGCCGACGTGGCACGGGCCACGGCTGTCGGCCAGGCCGCAAGGATCATGCAGAACGACGTGTATGGCTGGTTCCAGCGGGTCGAGCGCGGCATCTACGTGCTCTCACCGAGAGGCGAAGCAGCGCTGGAGACCTTCACCGATGTGCCCGCAGGCCCGGGCAGCGCGGCGTCGTCCGCCATCGCTGAGGCGCGTCCCGTGAGACCGGCGCGGCGCGGGCCGGCAACCGCGATCAGGGCGACCAATGGTGCAGGTCGACGTGTCGCGCCATGAGCTCGAAGTCGCGATCGGTCGAGAACATGACGAGGCCGTGCCGGATACACAGCTGGGCGAGGAGCGCATCGATCGTCCCGACCTGGACGCCGCGGCGGCGGCAGGTGTTGCGGAGCTCGGCGGCCTCGACGTAGTCGGCCCGGTCGGGCACGAGCAGTGGCAGCGGTGCGAAGCGGTCGACGATGGCCTCGCGAGCCGTGGGCCCGCGGAAGCCCTGCAGCAGTTCCTGGAGCACGAGTCCCGTCGTGTAGAGCGACTCACCATCCAGAATGGCCTCGCGTAACCTCCTCACGGGAGGCTCGTCGGGGCTCACATCACGGCGGAGGGCCAGCGACCAGACGCTCGTGTCGACGAAGAGGTTCACTCAGCGCGTGCGCTCGGCCTTGTGGTCGTACTCCGGATCCCAGTCGAGGGCCCCGAAGAGCTCCACCAAGCGTTTCTGCTCATGGCGGGCGACGTACTCGCGCAGCGCGCGAGTGACCGCGGCTGTCTTGGTGCGCTCACCGCTCGCCTTGACGGCGCGCTCCAGCAGGCGGGGGTCGATGTCCAGGTTGGTCGGCATGTGCGGATACTCGCACGATCGGACGCACAATGCGGATGGTTCAGGCGTCCGGCGGGATGACTCCCTTGCGCAACATGAAGCAGCCGTAGAAGCGCCGTTCGCCGGTCTGGACGACGGCATAGGCCGTCCGCGCCAGATCGTAGAAGGCGAAGCGCTCGATGGGCATCAGGGGGCGGGGCCGACCTTCAGCGCGGTCGACCTCGACCTGGACCTCGGCCTGCACGGGCGGGATCTCGTCAGGCGCGTCACCCACCTGCATGCGCCCCGCGAAGTCATCCACGAAGGTGTCCAGTGGCATGACCGACAGGATGGCCTGCACGGCCTCCGCAGCGGTCAGGTTCTCCATGCGCAGGAGCTTGCCCGTGACCGTCGCCTTGGCGACCGAATCGGCCGGGAAGTTCGTGTCCGACACGATGAGCATGTCTCCGTGGCCCATGGCCCGCAGGCAGCCGAGCACCTCTGCGTTGAGTCGGTTGTCGATCCCCTTGAGCATCTCGTCCTCCCCTGTGACGGTGACCGGCACACGCTGCTCGTTCGCTCGATGATGCCCTTTCGGGCCACCTCCTACGTGGAGCGGCCCTGGGCGCCGATTCGGCAGTACACGCGGCCGTGACCGCGCTACTCTAGCGCGGCCAAGCGGGCGCCTACCCAGCGCCAGCATCCGGCCGGAGGAGTCGTGGCAAGCCACGGAGGAGGACGCTCATGAAGGTGGAGCTCTACGAGGCGATGAGGGGGCACCGCGTGCTCCCCAGGGCGATGGCCCTGGGTGCGGCGGCAGCCCTGATGGTCGGGGTCCTGCCGACGATGGCACAGGACGCGGAGGCTGACCTGCGGGCCCAGCTTCTGCAGATCCCGGGCGTGGGCATGGGCCAGCCCTCAGATGCGGAATGGCAGAAGGTCGGCGAGCTGACCCTGGAACCCACCAAGGCGAACATCGCCGAGGGTGAGTGCTCCGGTGTCGAGCTCAAGTTCCTGGGCCTCAACAACCAGAACCTGCACAACATGCTGTTCCGCGGCTTCCTGAGGCCGTGGGAGGCGTACACCGGCGCCACCATCAGCTGGATCGACCTGGCGCAGGCCGATTACAACGGCCGCCTCCAGCAGGCCATCGCCACCGGCACGGTGGACTGGGACATCATGGAGATGGGCGCACCCTTCGAGGGTGACACCGCGGGACGCGGCCTGCTCGATCCGATGCCCGAGTGGGTGGCCGAGCAGATCGACATGGACGACTACGTGGACTATCTGAAGCCGCCCATCGGCACCTGGGACGGCCAGACCTACCGCATCTCCATCGACGGCGACACGCACACGATGGGCTACCGGACCGACTACTACGAGAACGAGGAGTTCAAGGCTGCCTGGACGGCCGAGGGCCATGAGGGTGAGTGGGCGCCGCCCACGACCTGGGAGCAGGTCAACGAGCAGTCCAAGTTCCTGGCCGGCAAGACGGACCCGCTGACGGGCCTGGACGCCTACGGCGTCGTCGACCCGCTGCGGTACCTGTGGGGCGGCTTCGGCTTCTACTTCCTGGCCGACCGCGCGGTGGCCTATGCCAAGCACCCCGACAATCCGGCCTGGCTCTTCGATCCCGAGACGATGAAGCCGCTGGTCAACAGCCCGGCCTGGGTGCAGGCTATCCAGGACGTCATCGACCTGATGAACACGCCGGGTGCCTACCCGCCCGACCAGCTCAACGCGGACCCCAACACCACCGCCTTCCAGCAGTTCCTGGCCGGCACCGGTGCGCAGGTCATGTGGTGGGGCGACGTCGGCTCGATGGCACGCACGTCGGACACGTCGGTTGTCGGTGAGGTCGTCGGCTTCGACATCAACCCCGGCGCCAACCGTGTCTACAACTGGACGACCGGTGAGTGGGAGGACACCCCGAACCGCTCCCCGCACAACGCCTACATCGGCTGGGGCGTCTACGTCACCAACAACGTCTCCGACGACGAGCTGAAGCGCAAGTGCGCCTGGTCCGCCGCGGCGCACCTGGGCGGCAAGGACATCGCCCTGTGGATGTCGGCCTATCCGTCCGGCTTCCAGCCTTACCGCAACTCGCAGTTCAACTACGAGGAGTGGGTGGCGGCTGGCTACGAGCAGGCCTATATCGAGGACTACCTCTCGTCGAACCTCGATAGCTACAACCACCCGAACGCGGCCAACGAGCCGCGCATCCCCGGCATCTTCCAGTACTACTCGAGGGCCGAGGACGAGCTCGTCAATGGCCTGGGTGGCGGAGCCTCCGCACAGGAGATCGCCGATGCCATCGCGGCTGGCTGGGAGGAGATCACCGACCAGATCGGCCGCGAGAGCCAGCTCGCGCTCTACCGGGCATCCCTGGGTCTGTGATGACAGCGGGGGGCGTGGCGTTCACGCCCCCCGAATGCCCATGCACGAGGATGACGAGGCGCGCCGACACGGCGCACCTCGTCGCTTCGGTGAAGCGGCTGTTCATCGTCCCGCCTCAACAGCAGTGACAGGTCATCGACCGTGAGCAACACCGGCGACCTCATCCACGTCGTCTCCCACCAGGACATCTCGGGCTCCCGGGCGCGCCTGGGCCGGATCCTCATCCGTGGCTCGTTCCTTGTGCTCGTCGCCGTCATCGTGGCCCAGGTCCTCCAGGTCCAGGGCATCGTGGACCTGGGTTTTCAGAACTGGCAACCCACGCTCATCGCCTACGTCGCCTGGACGGTGTGCCTCTGCGTCGGCCAGGTGCTCATCCGGGGCGAGCAGGGCAAGCGGATCCTGTTCGTGCTGCCGGCTGCCCTCTTCGTCGTCTCGCTGACCGTCATCCCGCTCCTGCTCGGCGTGGCCATCGCCTTCGCGGACTGGAACCTCTCCAGGGTCGAGGGCCCGCGCTTCGCCGGTCTCGGCAACATCGAGCGGATGCTGTCCGACCCCTTGTACTGGAATGCCCTCACCAACATGGTGTGGTACTCCCTGTGGGTCCTCGTGGAGTACGCCATCGCCTTCGGGCTGGCGCTGCTGCTCAGTGCGCAGATCCGGGCGCGGCGCTTCTTCCGCGTGGCCTTCCTGCTGCCGCTGATGCTCTCGCCGGTGGCCGTCTCGTGGATGATCGGCAAGTCCATGCTGGAGTTCCGCTTCGGCCCTGTGTCGCAGCTGGCACGCGCCCTTGGCTGGGAGGATCCGGCCTTCTTCTCGACCCCCGAGCTGGCCCGCATCACGATGTCGATCCTGGACGCCTGGATCTTCATCCCGCTCATCATGATCATGCTCCTCGCGGGCCTGCAGGCCCTGCCCACCGAGGTCATCGAGGCTGCCCGTGTCGACGGTGCCTCCGCCTGGCAGTCCTTCCGCAAGGTCATCTTCCCGCTCATGCTGCCGGTCTCGATCACGGCCATCGTCGTGCGCATCATCTTCAAGCTGAAGCTGGCCGACCTCGTCATCAACATCACCGCTGGGGGGCCGGGCGGCGCCACCGACACCGTGACGAGCTTCATCTACCGTGAGTACCGGGACCGCTCGAACGTCGGCTACGGCACGCTCCTGGCCATCTTCTACCTCGTCATCATCGTCATCGGCCTGACCGGACTGATGCGCGGCCTGAGCCGCTGGATGAAGCCCTACTGATGAGCGAGGCGATCTTCCACGACAGCGAATCCGACCTGGCCTACAAAGCCAGGTGGTGGACCAGTCGCGTGGTCATCTACGGCATCCTCATCCTCTGGACGATCGTCTGCCTCTTCCCCATCTACTGGACGATCACGACCAGCTTCAAGGCGGCCCCGAACGTCATGCAGGGCCAGCTCATCCCGTTCGTGGACTTCGAGCCGCAGTGGCTGGGGTGGAAATCCCTGGGCCTGTCACCCGACACCATCGGTTCCGCCAGCACGGTCCGGGACCAGTTCTTCGCCCGCTTCGGGAACTCGGCCATCGTATCGCTGGCAGCCTCGGGCCTGGCCGTCTTCCTGGGCACCATCACCGGCTACGGCCTGTCGCGCTTCGGGTACCAGTTCGGGCGCATGAGGAACGCCGACATCTCGTTCTTCTTCATCAGCCAGCTCATCCTGCCCCCGGTGGTCCTGGCCCTACCCTTCCTCGTCCTCTACAAGGAGCTGGCGCTGCTGGACACGCACATCGGGCTCATCATGCTCTACGCGCTGACGGTCTTGCCCATCGTCGTCTGGATCATGCGCGATCAGTTCATGACCATCCCGGCGGAGCTGGACGAGGCCGCCATGGTCGACGGCAAGGGGGTCTGGGGCGCGTTCTTCAGCATCATCGTGCCCATCGCGCTGCCGGGCATGATCGCCGCCTTCGTGCTGTCACTCGTGCTGACCTGGAACGAGTACTTCTTCGCGGCGCTGCTGACCTCGACCACGACGATCACGCTGCCCGTCATGGTGGCCAGCCAGACCGGCAGCCAAGGCATCTCCTGGTGGACGATGGCCGCTATCTCCTTCGCCTCCATCCTGCCGCTGATGGTGGTCGCGGTGCTGCTCGAGCGATACATCATCAGGGGCATGACGGCCGGATCAGGGAAGTAGCCACCGGGCCGTCGCGGCCCAGGAGCATGCCGTCGCGGCTCAGGGGAATGCCGCCTCGGGACCGTGTCACTCCATGTTCGTGTGACGGGCCCGCATCGTCGCCGCTGTCTCACCCAGCGTCTCGCGCAGCCTCAGGACGAGGACCTCGAAGACGAGGAACATGGCGCCTTCGAAGAGCGAGCCCATGGGCAGCACGGAGGCGCCGCCGAGGTCACTGGCCATCGTCTGGGCGGGGATGACCAGGAGCTCGTCCGCCAGGGCCGCCGTGGCGCCCTCCGGCTGGGCGGTCACCACGATGACCCGTGCGCCTGCCGTCCGGGCCACACGACAGAGCGCCGACGCCGTGGGGAGCGTGCCCGGCCCGGCAGCGCACAGGAACAGGTCACCTGGGCCCAGCGGGAAGGCGGTCATGTCGCCCTGCATGCAGACGTCGAGGCCCAGGTGGTGGAGCCGCATCGCCAGGGCCCGCATCATGAGACCCTCTCGACCACAGCCGTAGAGCATGGTGCGCCGCGCGTCTGCGATGGCCCGCACCGTCGGCTCGAGAGCCGCCTCGTCCAGCCGGGCTGCCACGTCGACGAGCTCGGTCGCGGCGTCCTGGAACGTGCTCACGAGTCCTCCCCCAGTGCGCGGCTGCTGTCCCTGGTCTGCTGGTAGAGCGCCTTCCAGAGCCGGTACTGCCGGTCGTAGGCAGGCACGTGGTCGGGTGCAACGGTCCGCACGACCGGGTTCCAGGCCTCGATCTGGTCAGTGGTCGCCGAGCCCACCGCGACCGCGGCCAGGAAGGCGTCCCCGTAACTGGCCCCGACCGTCTTCTCGCGGACGAGCTGCGACACCCCCGCGAGATCGGAGGTCGCCTGCATCCAGACCGCGTTCTTCGTCCCGCCACCGACGGCGTAGACCGCGCACGGGTCCGCGCCGGCGTCGCGATAGGTCTCCACGATCTGGCCCGTGCCCGCGGCGATGCCTTCCAGGACGGCACGGAACAGGTCGCCGCGCGTGTGGGTCAGGTCGAGACCGAAGAAGGCGCCCTTCGCCTGCGGGTCATGGATGGGCGTCCGCTCGCCCGAGAAGTGGGGCAGGCAGAGCAGGCCCTTGGCCCCCTTGGGGCTCGCCACCGCCTCCGCGACGAGCTCGTCGAAGCCCGCACCCTGGGCCAGCTGGTCACGGAACCAGCGGGTCAGCGTGCCCGACGTCGCGAGGCCCGCCATCGAGGCATGCGTCCCAGGGACGAGCCAGGGCGCGTACCAGAGTCGGGGGTCGCGGATGGGTCGATCGGTGACCTGGATGACGAAGATCGTCGAGCCGTACATGAGCATCATCTCGCCGGGGGCCTGGACCCCGACGCTGACGGCCTCGGCGACCGCGTCGACGGTGCCCACGGTGACGGGCGTGCCTTCCGCCAGGCCTGTCTCGGCAGCCGCGACCGCGGTGACGTAGCCGGCGATCTGGGCCGACCACAGCAGCCGCGGCAGGTGGTCCAGGGGCACGATCTCAGGTGCCAGGTCTGCGGCCCAGTCCAGCCGGTTCACGTCGTAGAGCGGCGAGAAGTTGGCGGCCGTGTAGTGATCGATGGCGTATTCGCCAGTCAGCTTCCAGACCAGGTAGCTGGTCGACGTGAGGACCTTGGCCGTGCGCGCGTAGAGGTCGGGGTGCGTCTCCTTGAGCCACAGGATCTTGGGCCCGGCCGACTGCGAGGTGAGCGCGTTGCCGCAGGCCTCCAGGATGGCCTCCTCGCCGACCCGTTCGTTGAGCGCGGCGATCTGGGCACTGGCGCGGCTGTCGACCCCGTAGAGGACGGCGTTCATGAGGGGCTCGCCGCGCTCGTCCACGGGCAGCATGCAGGGGCCGATGGCGCTCGTGGCCACCGCGTCGATGGCCCGTGGGTCCAGGCCCGAGACCGCCAGGAGCTCGAGCGTGATGGCCACCAGGTCGCCCCACCAATCCTCGCGGGGCCGGTGCTCGGCCCAGCCTGGCTGCGGCACGAGCATCTGGTGCGGCCGCGTGGCCGTGGCGACCACGTTGCCCTCGGCATCGGCGATGACGCCCTTCGACTCGAAGGTCCCGATGTCGACGCCGAGGGTGTGGCTCATGGGGCCCGGACGAGCTCCAGGTCTGGCCCGATGTGGTCGAGGGCCGCGTCGAGGAGGCCCACCAGGCCCGCGATGTCCTCGGGATCAGCGACCTCCAGCGCTGAGTGCGAGTAGCGAACGGGCACGCCGACATCCAGGCAGGCCACGCCCTGCGGACCCATGAACTGGATGTAGCTGAGATCGGTCAGCAGGCCGGTGTGCGCCGAGCGCTGCAGGCGGATGCCTCGGTCCGCCGCAGCGACGTCCATAAGCCTGACCAGCGCGGGATGTGGGATGACACCATTGAGGGTGCCGCGTCCGTGGAACGAGAACATCGAGATGGCCGGGCCGCCGCCCAACTCGACGTCCCCGCGATCGGCGACCTCCGGCGTGTCGCAAGCAAGCAGCGTGTCGATGGAGATCGCGATATGCGGGGCCAGCAACGTGGCGGCCGGCAGGACCCCGCGCAGATTGTGCTCTTCCTGGACCGACCAGACCAGGTGCAGCGTCGGCCCGGGCTTGCCCGACCGTGCTTCCGCCAGCGCGATCAGTGCCGCGCAACCTGCGCGGTCATCGACCGCTGTGCCGGCCATGCGACCGCTCGCCAGGTCGAGGGCGCGCGGCAGGTAGACCACGGGCGTGCCGATGCGGACTCCCGCGGCTTCGGCCTCCTCCTCCGAGGCGAAGCCGGCGTCCACGGCCAGCCGGGCATAGGGCACCACCTGGACCTTCTCCTCAGGCGTGGTGGCGTGGTGGCTCTTGTTCGAGATGACGCCGGGCAGGTCGCCATCCTCCGTGCAGAGGAGCACAGCCTGGGCCGGGAGCGCCCGTTCCGGCACGCCGCCCTGGCGCTCCAGCCGGATGAGCCCGGAGGGCTCGATCTTGCGCACGATGAAGCCCAACTGGTCCATGTGGGCGAAGACCATGACGGACGGCAGGGCAGTATCGCCCGGCAGCGTGGTGACGAGGTTGCCCAGCCGGTCGGAGCGATGGGCGAGCCCCAGCCGATCGAGATGCGCAGCGATGGCGCGGGCGACACGCTCCTCGTACCCAGCCAGGCCGGGGATGAGCATCAGCTCCCTGAGCAAGTCACCGATCATGCCCCACCCCGCGCCGCGCGCACACGGTCCATGAAGTCCCTGGCGCGGTCGGGATCGACCGGGGACCAGGTGTCGCCGTCGTACTTGAGAGCCGAGCCCACGATGACCCCATCGGCGACGGCCAGGACATCGGCCACGGTCTCGTGCCTGATCCCCGTGTTGGCCAGCACCGGCGTCGTGGGCAGCACGCGCTTCACGGCCTCCAGGTCACTCATGGCAGCGGGTTCGCCGGTGATGGCGCCCGAGACGAGCACGGCGTCCGGGATCGATGAGACGACTGCCGATCGCGCCCTGTCAGGAAGGCTGCGCCGGTCGAGCGAATCGGCGAACTCCGCCGAGACGTTGTAGAGCTTCACGACCTCCCCTGCCCCGAGCCGGCGGCCATAGCGCAGTGCTGCTCCGGCGTCCGGGTTCCAGGGCCCCATGTCCGATGCGTACGTGCCGGTGAAGATCTCGCGCACGAAGCGCGCCCCGGTGACCGCGGCGAGGGCCATCGTGGAGCGTGGATCCCAGAGCACGTTGACCCCGAAGGGCACCGTCATCTCGTCTCGCAATCGCCCGATGACGTAGGCCATCGTGGCGGTGGCGGCCACGTCCACCTGCAGCTCGTAAGGCCGGTCGTGCTCGTTCCCGAACATGACCGCATCGAAGCCCGCCGCCTGGAGCGCGCGGAGATCGGTGCGGGCATCGGTGACGATGCCCTCCACTCCGCGATCCGCGTCGTACAGCGGTGTGCCTGGCGTCGCGCCGACGTGCACCATGGCGATGATGGGCTTCACGGCCCCGAACAGGTCGCCGTATCGCGTCATGGACCTTCCCCCACTGGGTGATTGGTGGTGCTGGTGGACCGGCCTATCGTACGGTCCTCAGCCAGCCGCGCGCACCTCTTCGACGATGGCTCGGCAGCGCGCCGGATCGGGGAACGAGGATTGCGTTCCCGGGCGCAGGACCGACTCGGCCGCGATGGCACATCCCAGCCGCACGGCGTCGACCTCGTCCCAGCCGGACGCAAGTCCGAAGGCGAAGGCGCCCACGAACGCATCACCCGCTCCGGTCGTGTCCACGGCCTCCACGCGCGGCGCCGGGACGAGACGGACGTCGCCGCTCTCCCCGACGAGCGCCGCGCCCCGCTCGCCGAGGGTCACGAGCAGCCGGGTACCGAGGCCGGCCGCGACCGCTGCCAGCGCGCTCGGATCGGCCGCGTCATGCGGCAGGCCCGCGGCTCGCGCGATGATCGCGAACTCCGTCTCGTTGGGGACAATCCAGTCGCTGACGGCGGCCAGCTCCGGTTCGATGGCAGCCCCGGGCGCCGGGTTCAGGATGGTCGTCGCGCCGCGCTCGCGTGCGGCCCGGAAGGCGGCCGTCGTCACGGCCTGCCCGATCTCGAACTGCGCGATGACGCCCTCGAGGCGCTCTTGGGCGAGCACCGCCGCGGCGGCCTGCTCGGGCAGGAGGCCGTCGTTGGCGCCGGGCACGACGATGATGCGGTTGCTGCCGTCAGGCTCCACCCAGATGGGCGCCACGCCGCTGGAGCCCGGGAAGCGCAGGACGTGCGCGGTGTCGATGCCGTAGCGGGCGAAGTTGGCGATGGTCTGCTCACCGTAGCTGTCCTCGCCGACCCCGTTCACCATGGCCACCTGCGCGCCCATGAGGCGTGCCATGACGGCCTGGTTGGCCCCCTTGCCGCCGAAGCCCTGCGCGAAGCGATCGCCGATGACCGTTTCACCCCGCTCCGGCATGCGGGCGGCGTAGGCGATCTGATCGATCATCGTGCTGCCGACGACCGTCAGCCAGGGACCCGATCCACCCGTCTGCGCTTCCACTCGTTCCTCCTCTGACATGGACCCCGGACCATGGAATCATCTCGCCGTGTTCACGAGTGAGATCTCGTAGCTCAAGGCTACCTGCCTGAAGCGGTTGGAGCGAGTTCGCCAGATCGGCCGCCCGTTGCTGGTGACGAAGCGAGGCGTGCCTGTTGCCCAGATCCTGCCGCCACCTGCTCCACGACCCCTTCGGAGCGGGTTCGGCGTCATGGCCGGTACGGTGACAGAAGGCGGGGACATCGTCGCCCCGCTCGATGAGACCGACTGGGAGGCCCTGCGTTGTCAGGCGGACTGGCTGCCGACGCTGTCGGACTAGATGCAGACCGCGACTGCGGCGCGGACTACCGACCGGCTCCCCGTCCTTGCGCCCCGTTGATGAGGCGCTCTACGACAGCCGGGCCCAGGGCGTCGCGCTCGGCCTCCGGCGTGCCCACGTGCAGGGCGGCGGCCGCGTTGGCGTAGCGCAGCGCCTCCGCGAGCGGCTCGGCATCCGCGAGGCGAGCGCCGAGCGCGCCGACGAAGACATCGCCGGCGGCATGCGTCTCCACTCGCGGCACCGGGTGTGCCGCGAAGGTCACCGTCTCGGGGCCAGATGTGGCCGCGACGCCCGCGCCACCCGCAGTGACGACCACGGCCGGAGCCAGCGCAAGCAGGGCGCGGGCGGCCGCCGAGGCGCTCTGGAGGTCGTCCACCGGGCCGCCACCCAGCATCTCCGCCTCGACGGCGTTGACCACGAGCACGTCGATGAGCCCGGCGAGGCCCCCCAGCGGCCGAGCCGGGGCTGCGTTGAGGACGACCACGGCACCAGCCCGGTGAGCGACGCGGGCGGCAGAGACGTTGGCCGCCTCGGTGACCTCGTCCTGGAGCAGCAGCACGCGGCTGCCCTCGATCGCTGCGCCGCTCTGGGCGATCTGCCCCTCATCGAGCTGCTGATTGGCACCGGAGACGACGATGGCCGCGTAGTCGCCGCTGTCCTCCTGGATGGCCACGCTCATGCCAGAGCCCTGCGCCACCGTCCGCACGTTCGCCAGGTCCACGCCCGAGGCCTGAAGACGTTCGCGCAGCCGGGCACCGAACTCGTCGTCACCGAGGCAGCCGATCATCTGGACCGCGGCGCCATGGCGGGCGGCGGCCACGGCCTGGTTGGCCCCCTTGCCGCCCTGCTTCCACCACCAGGCGTCGCCGATGAGGGTCTCGCCGGTGCGCGGCAGGTAGGGCGCCCGCACCATGATGTCGAAGTGGAGGCTGCCGACGACGCAGACGCGCGGGTGTTCGGCCACGGTCAGGTCGATCGCGAGCGAGCCGCGCTCACCCGTTCCGGCCGAAGATGGCGGCCTGGACGAGTCGGTGGGCAGTCACGGCATCGTGCTCCTGGAGTGCCGCGTCGAGCTCCGCCTCCGGCAGGCGGTCGAGAACGTCGAGCATGGCCTCGATGGTGACGACGTTCGCCGCACACTCGGCGACCGGATCGATGGCCGCCACGTCCGGGAACGTGTCGAAGTACATGGCTCCCGCGAAGCCGTCCCGGCGCAGCTGGCGAAGCAGCTCGATGGTCTGGACGGTGTGCACAGAGCCGACCATCAGGCCGTCGTCACGGTGGCCGTAGCCATCGTTCATGTGGAGGCCCAGCATGCGGCTGCGGCGGCCCACCAGCGCCACCGCCATGGCGGGGCTCGTATCGGCCTCCAGGACGTGCCCGAAGTCGAGCGTGACGCCCAGGTTGGGCGCGCCGGCCTCGGCGATGGCCAGCAGCGTGGCCGAGACGTTGGGGAGGATCATGATGCTGCGCGGCTCGCTGGGCTTGTACTCGATGGAGACCGGGAAGTCGGGGGCGTGCTCGGCCACCTGGCGGATGCCCTCCACCTCCCAGTCCCAGAGTCGCGCGTAGTCGACCTGGAATGGGTGGTCGAAGCCGTCCTGGCCGGGCCAGATGGTGAGCATCCGTCCCCCGGCCTCACGTGTCTCGTCGATGCCACGGCGGCTCAGGTCGATGGCGCGCTGCCGGATGGCCGGGTCGGCATTGGTGAAGGCGCCCGAGCGGAAGGCAGGATCGCCGCCGTAGCGCATGGCGAAGCCGTTGAGCACCAGGCCCCGGTCAGTGACGCGGGTACGGAGCTCGGAGGGTTCGATGCCCGTCGTCTGCTGCGGGTAGTTGATGTCCACGGCGGAGAGACCGGGGACCGTCGCGGCACGGTCGATCAGGTCAAGCGTCGTGGGTCGGTCGGCGCGGCCGGGCCAGGCCAGCTCCGGTCGGGTCGCGAAGGAGTTAAGTCGTGCGGCGTACAGGTAGCGGGCCATGGCGTGTCGGCTCCTTCCAGGTGGAGCCAGTCTAGCGGGGCGCAGGGACCGGAAGCGGGTCCTGGGCGGCCTGGCTCCGTGGCATCCGGGCCGCCGCCACCCGTGCTCCGGTCACCCCACCTTGTAGCGCATCAGGGTGTACAGGTCGGCAAGGTGCGTCCCGTCCCTGACCTCGACCTGGAGCGG
>JBFYUV010000257.1:0-9212 GCA_041299865.1 Chloroflexota bacterium | reverse complement strand
GTCATCATCGATTCCATCGACGAGGGCCTCGAGTGGTCCACGATGGGCTCTGACGCGAACATCATCTCGGCCTCCGCCATCGCCCTGGCGGACTCCTTCGAGTACGCCATCTGGAAGCACGATGCGACGGGTCCGGCCGGCAGCGTGGCCGGCAGCGCCGCGCGCTGAGCCGGTCGGCCCCGTGAGCGGCGCAGCCCGTCTCGAGGTCGCCTTCGCGGGCGAGCGAGGCTCATTCGCCGAGGATGCCGTCCTGGCGGCGTACCCTGGCGCCGTGGCGCAGCCCGTGCCGCTCTTCGAGGACGTCGTGCGGGCCGTGGCCGGTGCGGCCGGTGGCGCCCCGGCCGGTGCGGCCGTGGCTGCCGGTGTGTTGCCCATCGAGAACGTCGTGGGCGGCGGGGTGCGGGAGGTCTATGACCTGCTCCTCGACAGCGAGGTGGCCATCGTGGGCGAGGTCATCGTGCCGGTGCGCCTATGCCTGGCGGCGCTTCCCGGACAGGACATCGAGTCCATCGAGCGCGTCTACTCGCACATCCAGGCCCTCACCCAGGCTGAGCCCTTCCTGCGCTCCCGCCCCTGGACGCTCCTGGCTGCCACCAACACGGCCGGGTCGGGGCGCATGATCGCCGACCGCGGCGAGCAGCGCGCAGCAGCAGTGCTCTCGCCCCGCGCCGCCGGGCTCTTCGGACTGCAGGTCCTGGCCGCGGACATCCAGGCCGAGCGCAGCAACCGGACGCGCTTCCTGGTGCTGGCCAGGCCCGGTGCGGCGAGCCTGCCGCGACCCGCCACGGCATCGCCTGATGGCAGCCGGCGCAGCGCCCTGGTCTTCTCGGTGCGCAACGAGCCAGGCACGCTGGTGCGCGCCCTCGGTGTCATCGCCGACCACCGCATCAACATGACCAAGCTGGAATCGCGACCCAGCCGTGAGGGTGCCTGGGAGTATGTCTTCTGGGTGGATCTCGATGCGGACGTCTGCCCGGCGAGCGAGGACGGCGAGGCGTTCCTGCAGGACCTGCGCGCGGTCTGCGTCTGGGTCCGCGTCATGGGCTGCTATCCACGCTGCGTGGAGCCCGACATCTGAGGGCCACGCCGTAGCACGGCGCGACCACGCAAAGGGTGATCTGCCACCACCACGACCCACGAGGAGCCAGCCATGACCAGCACTTCATCGAGCCAGCCGAGCGGTGCTCGCCCGGGCGGCCGCTGGCGCGACCGGCGTGTCCTGGCGCTCATCGGCCTGGTCGTCCTGGCCCTGCTGGCGACGGCGGCCGTGGCGGCCGTCTGGATCCTCTTCTTCGGCACCCCGGCCCCCGCGGCCCCCACGCTGGACGACGCGCTGCAGGTGCTGCTGCCCTCCGCCTCGCCCACGTAGGGATACGGCCGGTGCCTGTCAGCGCCCCGGTTCAGACCTCCGTGATGGCCACCGAGAGGATCTTGACCGGCTGCTGCGGCCGATCCTGTGGTCCCGTGGCCGCCGAGGCGATGGCGTCGAGGACTTCCTCGCCGGCCGTGAGCTTGCCGAAGATGGTGTAGCTGGGCGGCAGGCCGTAGTCGGCGTGCATGACGAAGAACTGGCTGCCGTTGGTGTTGCGTCCGGCGTTGGCCATGGCCAGCGTGCCGCGCAGGTAGCGTCGCGTGACCGGCTCGTCCGCGAAGCGGTAGCCGGGCCCGCCGCTGCCGGTGCCGGTCGGATCGCCGCCCTGGATCATGAAGCCGCTGATGACGCGGTGGAAGATGACGCCGTCGTAGAAGCCCTCGCGAGCCAGGAACACGAAGTTGTTCACGGTGCGCGGAGCCTCCGCGACGAAGAGCTCGGCGGTCATCGTTCCGGCTGACGTCTCGATGGTGGCCGCGTAGGACCTGGCGGGGTCCACGACCATCTGCGGCGGATTGGCGTACTGGGGCACGGGCGACTCCTCATGGCTGGCTTCGCCTACCAGCCTACCCGGAATGGCTGGATGGCTCATCGGCCGGGCCAGTCCCGGTCGCGATGGCTACGATGGGCGCTGCCATGACCAACGAGCCACGCCACCCCGCCCCCGCCGGCGCACACCCCATCTACGTGGCCGGCCACTGGGCGACCTCGGCAGAGCGCCTCGAGGTGGCCGATCCAGCCCGCCCCGGTCAGCCTGCCGGCACCACCTATCTGGCCAGCGCCGAGCAGGTCGAGGCGGCCATCGCGGGGGCCGTGCGTGGCTTCGAGGCCATGCGTCGACTGCCCGCCTTCGAGCGCAGCCATGCCCTGCGCGCCATCGCGGCCGGCATCGTGGCCCGGCGCGACGAGATCGCCGAGGTCATCACGCGTGAATCGGGCAAGCCCATCCGCGACGCCCGCGTGGAGGTCGACCGTGGCGCCCTGACCTTCCGCCTCGCGGCCGAGGAAGCCGAGCGTCTCGTCGGCGAGACCATCCCGCTGGACATCGGGCCTGCCCACGCCGGCCGGCTGGGCATCACGCGGCGCTTCCCCGTGGGACCGGTGGCTGCCATCAGCCCCTTCAACTTCCCGCTCAACCTGGCCGCGCACAAGGTGGCGCCGGCCATCGCGGCGGGCTGCTCGGTCGTGCTCAAGCCACCCTCCGCCTCGCCGCTCACGATGCTCACCGTGGCCGAGATCATGGCCGAGACGGACCTGCCCGAAGGCGCCCTCTCGGTCCTGCCCATGTCGCGGGAGCTGGGCGAGCGGCTCGTCATCGACGAGCGCTTCAAGCTGCTCAGCTTCACAGGCTCGCCGTCCGTCGGTTGGCGCATGAAGGGAATCGCTGGGCGCAAACGGGTGGTCCTCGAGCTGGGCGGCAACGCAGCGGTCATCGTGGATGCCTCGGCGGACCTCGACTGGGCCGTCCGGCGCGTGCGCACGGGCGCCTTCGCCTTCTCCGGGCAGGTCTGCATCAGCGTGCAGCGACTCTACGTGCACGAGGCGGTCTGGGAGCCGTTCATGGAGCGTTTCGTGGCCTCCGCGGCCGAGCTGGTCATGGGCGACCCCCTCGACCCGGCGACGGACCTGGGACCCATGGTCGATGCTGCGGCGGCCTCGCGCACCGGGGGCTGGATCGCCGAGGCTGTGGCCGAGGGCGCTCGGGTGCTGCTGGGCGGCCAGGCCGACGGCACCTGGTTCCCGCCCACCGTGCTCGTCGATGCTCCGTCCTCGGCCAGGGTCTGCTCCGACGAGGCCTTCGCACCGATCGTGGTGGCTGCGCCCTTCAGCGACATCGAGGGCGCCTTCGCCGAGGTCAACGCCAGCCGCTACGGTCTCCAGGCGGGCATCTTCACCAACGACCTGCAGCATGCCTGGCGCGCGTTCGAGGTCCTCGACGTGGGTGGCGTCGTCATCAACGACGTGCCCACCTACCGCGTCGACCACATGCCCTACGGTGGCGTCAAGGACAGCGGCATCGGTCGCGAGGGTGTGCGCTTCGCCATCGAGGACATGACCGAGCTCAGACTCATGGTGGTGGCGCGACCGGGCTGAGCGGTATCGCCTGGGGGCATGGGGTCCCCTGCCAGCGGTCCTGTGCCGCGGTGTGCGTTTCGGGTCATTCCCGAACGGTCCCCGGGGGCCTTGAATGGCCAGACCAGCTTCGGCTGGCACGATGCGTACACCCCGACTTGTCACCACACGCCGCCCGCGCGTCCGACTCTGGAACGGCAGCCGCCTCATCCGGGTCAGGCTCTGGTTGGCCATGCTGGGCTTGGCCGTGCTGCCCATGGTCGGCGTCATCCTGCTCACCAATGCCCTGCGACCCGAAGGTGACAGCACGACTGCCGAGCGGCGTGCCTGGCAGACGTCCACGGCGGCGGCCGATCTCGTGGCCCGCGTCGGTGAACTCGAGACCAGCGTCCTCGGGGTCGCGGCCGACCCCGAGCTCCCGCAGCTGGCCGATGGCGTGGACGGTGCCGAGGAGCGCCAGGTCGCGGCCCGGGCTCTAGCCTTGCTGGGCATCGGCGACGAGTCGCTTGTCCGGGGTGCCTGCATCACGAGAGTCTCCGACCCGGCCGGCGTGTCGCTCACGGGGTCCACGCCTGCGCTCGGCACGCCGGTCAGCGTCAGCGCTTCGGAGGCCGGATCTGGGGCCTGTGCCTCGGCAGCCGTGACCGCTATGGTCCTGGCTGCGCCGCCCGGTGCCGTGGTCCGTGACACCCGCTGGGGGAGCGATCGTTCGCGCCACCTGATGCTCTCCACCAAGCTCGCGGGCCCGGTGCGCCGTGAAGGCGCTGTCCTGACCGCGGAGGTCAGCCTGGAGCGGCTCTTCGAGGCCGTCCCGAGCGCCTCGGGCGCCGCCAGTGGAGCTGCCCTGGTGGACCTCACCACGGACACTGTCGTGGCCGGTTCGCGGACCGACCGCGTGGCTGCCGGTGCCGGCGGCCAGGGTGCCCGCCCACTGGGTGACCTGCGTGTCCACATCAACGGCATCACCTCGGGACACGCCGGCACGGTTCGGACGCTGGCCTCATCCGGCTGGGTCAGCACCGCGGTGCCACTCTGGCAGGCCAGCGACGGCACGCAGTTCGGTCTCATCCACGTCTGGCCTGTGGTGCCGGCTGCCGATGCGAGCCTTCTCGTGGCCGCGCTCGTGGCCTTCGCCCTCGTCGTCCTCGTCATCGCCGTCGTGATCGCCCGCACCTTCCTGCAGCCCTTCGACGACCTGGCCGGGTCGCAGGCGCAGCTGGAGGTGCTCTACCGCGAGGCCCGCGAAGATTCGCTCCACGACGGCCTGACCGGCCTCGGCAACCATCGCTCATTCCAGGAGGAGCTTGACCGGCAGCTGGAGATCCACCGCCGTCACAAGGTGCCGGTGTCGCTGCTGCTCCTCGACCTCGACGACCTCAAGGTCGTCAACGACGCCGAGGGTCACCCGTCCGGAGACCGCCTCCTCGTGGGCATGGCCAACAGCATCCGCGATGCCCTGCGCTACGGGGACCGCGGCTTCCGCATCGGCGGTGACGAGTTCGCCGTCATCATGCCCCACACGGAGGCCCCGGACGCCCTGACCGCTGCGAACCGGCTGCGCCACTTCTGTCTCCGGCCCGCGGCAGGCGAGCGGGCCATCCCCTTCTCGGGCGGCATCTCGTCGGTGCCGCTGCTGGCAGTCGACCGCGGCGAGCTCTTCCGCCAGGCGGATGACGCTCTCTACCGCTGCAAGCGCAACGGCCGGGGCACGGTGGCGGTCTACGACGCCGATCGCGACCAGGCACCCGATGCCTCCGCTGACCAGGGTGCCATCGCGGCCATCCGCGACGTCATCCGAGCCCGCGCGCTGACGCCCGTCTACCAACCCATCGTCGACCTGCGCGATGGTCGAGTCCTCGGTTTCGAAGGTCTCATCCGGCCGGCCCCTTCCACGCCGTTCAGCAATCCGGGGCAGCTCTTCGAGGCCGCCGCGGCAGCGGGACGCCTCGTCGAGCTGGACCTGGCCTGTTTCGAGGTCGTCACGGCCGGCACCGTGGACGTCGACGCCAACCAGGTCGTGACCATCAACCTCTCGCCTCGGACGCTGGAGGTGCAGGACTTCACGGCCTCGTGGCTCCTGCAGATCCTGGCCCGCTACCGTCTGAGCCCCGGTCGCGTCATCGTGGAGCTCACCGAGCGGGAGGCCATCACGGACCTCGACCGCCTGCGCCGCAACGTGGCCGGCCTGCAGCATGCCGGTGTGCGCATCGCTGCCGACGATGTGGGGGCCGGCAACGCCGGTCTGCGCCTGCTCTCCCAGCTGCGCTTCGACATCGTCAAGATCGACCTCTCCCTCGTGCAGGAGGGCACCCAGCGCGATTCGTCGCGCAACGTGCTGCGCTCGCTCAAGGACCTCGCCGACCGGCAGGGAGCGGTGGCCATCGCGGAGGGCCTCGAGACGGCGGAGCAGCTGCGCGCCCTGCGGGAGCTGGGCATCGCCGCTGGCCAGGGCTACCTGCTCGGACGGCCCGGCCGCAACGTGAACCTGGGACAGGTCGACATCGAGGCGCTCGCCGCCGGGGCGCTCATCCTTGGTGCCGCCCAGCCTGCGCGGAAGTCGGACACCGCCACGGCCGGGCCTGAAGCCATGCAGGGCAGCCCCGCCGTCGCCTGAGCCCTGGCTGGCGCCTGAGCGAACCTCCCGGCGCCCGCGCGATCCGCGGCGCCCACGCGACCCGCGGCGCCCACGCGCGTTCGGGCGCCCCTGGTGCCTGGCGACCTACACTCGGGACCGTGGAGACCCAGCAGATCATCCAGAGCCTCAGTTACATCACGTGGGTGCTGCTGGGCTCGCTGGCCCTGGGCAGCTTCGCGCTCACTTGGCTGCTGCGCCAGGTCACGGATGCCGCGGCCGGCTTCCTGGGCTTCAGCGCCTTCCTGGCCGGCCTCATCGGCCTCGGCTGGCTGGCCACCGACTGGGGCCTGCCGCTGCCGTCGGAGCTGGCCATCGAGAGCGGGGCCGCGATCGATGAGCCTCGCCGGGCGGCCATCGCCCTGTTCGTGGCGTTGTCCCTGCTGGCCAGCCTGCGCATGCGCCGTGGCGGCGACGCGCGCTGGCTGGGCGTGGCCGCCGTGGCCGCCGGTGTGGCTGCCATGGCCCTCGCGGCCGGTGGCTGGGCCGCGGCTGAGCCGCTGGCGGTTCCCCTGCTCGTGCAGTTCCTGGCCCTGGCCGTGGTGACGGGAGGCTCGATGGCGGCCGTGGTGCTGGCTCACTGGTATCTCGTGACGCCACGCATCTCGGAACGACCCCTCGTCCTCGCCACGCGCATCCTCTTCTGGGCCATCGTGGTCCAGCTCCTGCTCTACGGCACCTGGCTGGCGACCGGCATCCCCGGCGGCGAGCCCTTCGCGGCTCTCACGGGACCCAATGCGGCTTTCGTGTGGCTCCGGCTCGTGGTGGGCCTGCTCTTCCCGCTGGCCCTCGTCTGGATGGCCTGGAAGACGGCCCTGTCGCGCTCGATGGAATCGGCCACCGGCCTTCTCTACATCGAGTTCGCGCTGGTCATGGCCTCCACGATCGTGGCGTCGGGCCTGGCCCTCGCTGAAGGGCTGCTGGTCTAGCCGTGCGCATCGAGGTCCGTCTCTTCGCCATGCAGCGTGTCCAGACGGGCAGGTCGCGCCATGCCCTCGAGCTGCCGGAGGACGCCGACGTGGCTGCGGCCTGGTCGGCCCTGGTGGCGGCCTTCCCCGAGCTGGCGCCGGCGCAGGCGAGCGTGCGCTTCGCGCGGAACGGGCGCTACGTGGAGCGTCATGAGCGGCTGGCGCCAGGGGACGAGCTGGCCGTCATCCCACCGGTGGCGGGCGGCAGCGTGGACGGCGGGCGAGCTGCCGACGGACAGCGCCGCCGACGACTGGAGATCGTGGAGACCCCGCTTGCCGACAGCCTGCTGGCAGACCTTCAGGCGAGCGTCGCGACCGCGGCCGACGGCGCCATCGTCGCCTTCCTGGGCCAGACGCGAGAGACGCCCGGGACTCCCGCCCCTGGCCAGGAGGCCGAGTCCGCCCGCGTGGCCGGCCAGCGCGTCGTTAGCCTCGCCTACGAGGCCTTCGAGCCCATGGCGCTGGCCGTCCTGGCCGAGATCGCCGACGAGATCGAGGTCCGTTTCGGCGTGCATCGGCTGGCCATCGTCCACGGCATCGGCGAGGTGGCGGTCGGGGAGGCCAGCGTCGCCATCGTGGTGGCGGCAGCGCACCGGGAGGCGGCCTTCGCAGCCTGCCGCTACGCCATCGAGGAGCTCAAGGCGCGGGCGCCCATCTGGAAAGCCGAGCGCTTCGCAGACGGCAGTGTCTGGCTGGGCGCTCCGGCCCGCCACGAGGCGATCGACGCCTCGGACCAGCTGCCGGGCGCCCCGGAGGCCCTCGCCGAGCCCGGGACGCCGCCTCCGGGACAAGGGTCGGGGGCCGCGTGAGGCTACGATTGTCGGCATGAGCGCTCCCTACCCGGGACCCAGGCCCGTGGGTCCGCCACCCCCGCCCGGCAAGCAGGGTCCACCGCCGGGACCACCCCAGTACGGTCGACCGGGCAGCGGTCCATGGCCGGGCCAGGAAGACCCCGACGGCTCGGCGCCGCCCCGGATGCGTGTCTACTCGTGGTCGTCGGGCTGGTCGCCGACCGGCCGACGGTTCCCCTGGTTCGCCATCCTGCTGCTCGTCCTCGGCATCGGGCTGCTCATCGAGCTGCTCATCCCCGACCTCAGCTTCTTCTCGTTGATCATCCTCGCGGCTGGCCTGGCGTTCGGGACCGCCTGGCTGTTCGGCCATGTCGTGGCTGCCACCATGCCTGCCCTCGTGCTCACGGCGTGGGGCCTGGCCGGCATCGGCATCGACCTGGGCCTCCTGACCGGCGACGGCTGGACCGCATTGCTGGTCGGCCTGGCCTTCCTGGCTGGCTGGGGCCTGGGTCGTTTCCAGCGCGTGCGGCGCGCCTGGGCCCTCGTCCTGGGCGCCATCCTCGGCATCATCGGCCTGGCCGACGTCTCGGACGCGCTGAACCTCGACCTCGACATCGCCGTCCTCATCCCGCTGGCGATGATCTCGGTCGGCGTCTACTTCATCCTGCGCGGACGCCTCGTGGGCCGCACCTGAGCGAGACAGTCCGTTGCCCGAGGGCGCGGACAGGGCGCCACGCCATGGAGAGGCCCTCAGGGCACCGCGCCGTGCCGAGGGCCGCAGGCTGCACTCAGCCCGTGTAGCGGCCCTCAGGGTCCAGCACCTCGCGGATGAGTTGCAGCTCCTCCTGGCTGGGCTGGGGAGTGGTGGCCAGATCCGGCGCCACGCGCACCGGCCAGCCCATGGCGTCCCGGACATCCTCGAGTGAGGCCCCCGGGTGCAGGCTGTCGAGGCGCATCTCGCCGTCGTCGTCGAAGTGGTAGACCCCGAGGTCCGTGACCACGACGGACGGACCCCGGCCCGACCAGCCCTGGGCCTTGCGTACGCCCGCTGCGTCAGCGCTGCCACCGAGGTTGCCCGGCGAGGTGCGGAAGTCGATGCGCTCCACGAACGAGCGCGCCGACTGACGCATGACGATGAAGACCTGGCGGGCATTGATGGCGATCTCACAGGCACCGCCCGAGCCTGGCAGCCGCGTCCGGGGCGCCCCGTAGTCGCCGATGACGGTCGTGTTGATGTTGCCGAAGCGGTCGACCTGGGCGGCGCCAAGGAAGCCCACGTCCACGCGGCCACCCTGCAGGTAGTAGCCGAAGAGGTCGGCCATGGACATCACGGCCAGGGCGCCGGTGACGATGGTGGGATCGCCGATGGAGAGCGG
>JBFYUV010000255.1:0-9690 GCA_041299865.1 Chloroflexota bacterium | reverse complement strand
ACGCGAGCTGCTGACGGCCATCCTCGGCGAGTCGCCTCATGACGCGCTAGTGGAGGAGGTCCACACCCGCAGTGACGGCAACCCGTTGTTCGTCGAGGAGATCCTGGCCGCCTCGGCCACTCCTCGCCCGGAGGGCGAGGTGCCTCCCAAGCTGCGGGACCTCATGGCCGTCCGCCTGGCTCATGTCCCGGACGAGGTCCTGGCCGTGCTGCGCGTCGCCGCGGCGGCCGGCCGCACGATCGACGACCGCCTCCTCATCGCCGCCAGCGGCCTGTCGACGGACCACGTACAGCGCGCCGTGCGGGCCGCGGTCGACGATCACATCCTGGTTCGGAGCGCGGGCCAGACTGGCTACCGCTTCCGTCACGAGATCCTGCGCTCGCTGGTGGCGGCACAGCTGCTGCCAGGTGAGACACAGCGCGTGCATGCCGCCTACGCCCAGGCCCTCGCGGAAGGACCGCCTGACCAGCGGAACGCGACCGAGATCGCCAGTCACTGGGATGCCGCGGGCGAACCGGCGCGGGCTCTGGTGGCCCACCTCACGGCGGCCCACGCCGCCGGTGCCATCTACGCCTACGATGAGGCACGCCGCCACTTCTGGCGCACGCTGGAGCTCTGGGACGAGGTGCCAGGCGCCGAGGAGCTGGTCTCGCTGCCGCGGACCACGATCCTGGCTGCCGCAGCCTCGGCGACGGCGAAGGCTGGTGACCTTCGGAGGGCCATCGACCTCACCCGCGAGCTCATGGCCGACCCAGGCGCCGTCGACACCGAGACCTACGAGCTGGCCCGCTCCAGCCTGCGTTGGTATCTCTGGGAGTCGGGTGACATCAAGGCTGCCCTGGCAGAGGCCGAAGCCGTCACCGCTGATGACCCCGCCAGATGGCGCGCCAACGCCCTGGCGCACCGGGCGGGACTGCTGCTCTACCAGCGACGCACCCCACTGGCGGCCCGCTTCGCCCGGGAAGCGATCGCGGTGGCCGACGCGGTCGATGCGACCGAGGAGCGGATCCTGGCCGAGGGCGTGCTGGGGTGGTGCCTCCTGCTCGACGGTGACGTCGAGGCCGGCCTGGCCGCCATCCGACGCGCCCTCGACGCCGCCGTGACCACGGAGTCAGAGCGGCTCAGCGGTCGCTACCCGGTCGGTGCGGTGCTGGCCCACGCCCAGCTGACCACGGCCCTGGAGCTGGTCGGTCGCTTCGACGAGATGCACGCCACGGCCGTCGATGGTGCCGCGGTCGCTTCGCGTCAGGGCGTCGCGCGCACGTTCGGCTCGCTCCTCCAGGCGGGAGCGGCCCGCGCCCTGTACCAAATGGGCCGCTGGAACGATGCCACCCTGGCCGTGGATGAGGCACTGCGTGGTGGCGCTGTGGGCGCCGGACGGGTCGCCCTCCTCGCCGTGCGAGCGCTGCTCGCGGTCGGGCGCGGCGAGCATCAAGTCCTCGAGCAGACCCTTGCCGACGCCGAGCGACTCGCCGACGATACGACCCCGGTGGACGTGCGTCGCTGGCTGACGGTCGCGCGGGCCGAGGATGCCATCTGGCGCGCGGACCCGACAGACGCCCTGACCCGGATCGCCCTGCTGGCAAACGACCCGGACGCGATATCCGGATCCGGCGTCAGGCTGGGGGGTCAGCCGGCCGTCCCGGACGCCAGCATCCCGCACCTGCTCGTCCTGGGAGCCCGCGCCTGCGCCGACATGGCCCTCCAGGAGCGTGCGGACGGCTCAGCACCTGGCATCTCCCAGATCGCCGCAGAGCAGGTCGAGGCCTCTCTGGCTCGCGTGCGCCGACAGCGCGCCCTGGCCGCGGCCTGGGCGGGTGACCTGGCCATCGTCCGGGCCGAGCTGGAGCGCTCCGGGCGGGATGTGGCCGCTCGGGAGCGTCGCTGGAAAGCCGCCGTGGACCTCGTGACCTCTCGACCCTACGCCTCGGCGTACGCCCTGTGGCGACTGGCTGAGGCGCGGCTGGCACGCCGAGATGGGCGCCCCGAGGCCGCCTCGGCCATCGAGCAAGGGCTCGTGCTGGCGGAAGCCCTGGGCGCCGCGCGGCTCGGCGGCGAACTCCGCAGCCTAGCGCAGCGAGCCCGACTCTCGATCGCGAGGGAGGCGGACACTGGCGTCACCGTCTCGCTCGAGGGCGAACAGCGGCCCTATGGCCTCACGGTGCGAGAGGCTGAGGTGCTGGCACTCCTGGCCCAGGGGCTGAGCAACGGCGAGATCGCCGACCGGCTCTTCATCAGCCCCAAGACCGCGAGCGTCCATGTCTCCAACATCTACGGCAAGCTGGGCGTGGAGACGCGGGTCGCGGCTGCCACCGTGGCCCTGGGCCTGGACCTTGGCGATTCGGAGAGGCCCAACTCGCACCAGCAGCGCCGCTAGGCGGCGCGGGGCGGTCAGCCGCGGCGCCGAGGGATGAAGGCGCCGATGATCATCAGGACGCCGAGCACCACGGCGATGAGCGGCCATGCCTGGCCAAGGTCGAAGGAGACCTGGTCGCGGAAGAGGAACCAGGCGCCGAGCACGACCAGGAAGATGCCCGCGATCGCGGCGCCCCCGCCGCCTGACCTGGCACGCGAGGGCTGGGCAGGCGGCGGCACAGGCTGCTGCGCGTAGACCGGCTGCTGGTAGGGTTGCTGGTAGGGCTGCTGATAGGCCTGTTGCTGCTGGGCCTGCCACGCCTGGTACTGGGCCTGCTGCGCGTAGGGATCGCCCGCCGGCGCACCGAAGTACGGATCGACCGGCGGCTGGGGCTGCGCGTAGGGATCGCTCGGCGCCGGCCCGTAGTACGGCCCGCCGGGCGGCTGCGCGCCTGGGTACTGGCTCATGGACAGACCTCCGGACGCTCGATCGAGACCGAGGAGACCGTGCTGGTGATGGACAGGTCGATGCGGCTCGGCGACGTGTCGAAGCCGGCGGTCTGCCAGCTGTCATCGACCTTGGTCAGGCCGCTCCCGCCGAGGTCGTCAGAGGCCAGCGTGGATTCAAGCTCGAAGCGGGCCTCCGCGGCCGCAGGCAGGCAGATCTCCAGCGTCGAGGCGTTCAAGGTCACGTTGCCGGTCATGGAACCCGCCGGCAACGACAGACGCCCATTCGAGGCGTTGAAGGTCATGGAGACCGCGGCCGGCTGGGGTGTCGTCGCCGAGGAGAGGTCAAGACCAAGGTCGCTGGCGTTGAACGTGCCGTCGACACGAGCGATGGGGCCGCTGCCAAGGTCTGCACTGCCATCCACTGCGTTGAGCGTCATGCCCAGGCTGATGGCAGCTTCCGCGGGTACGCCTACCTGCCAATCGCTGCGGGTCTGCTGGCTCAGGACGAAGAGCGCGTCACCGCCACCCTGGTCGATGCGCAGGCTGGACTCCGTGGCCTCGATGCCGGGTACATCATCCGGCCCGTGCTCAGCCACGATCGTCCACTCCGCGGTCGTCGCCCGCGTCACCCCGAGGTCACCGCAGGAGAGCTCGAGCTGGAGGTCGAAGGAGCCATCGGAGGCCGGTCCGCTCTTCTCCGTCGTGACCGCCTGTCCGCCCCCGATCCCGACACAGGCACTGCTGACGCCCTGGACGCCTCCGGCGATGAGGGCGCCGAAGACGAGGCCGAAGGTGGCCGCCACCATCGCACCACCGAGCCACGCGACGGGTGTCCAGCGCAGGATGAGGCCCAGGCCGATGCCGACCAGGATGAGCGGCCAGAGCCGCCACATCTCACCCGCGATGCCGGCGTCCGCCCACCCCCGCTGCACGGCGAGCGGGACCCCACCGAGTGCCACCAGGAAGACGCCCCAGTTGAGGAGGCTTCGATCGATGCGCATGACTCGCTCAGTCTACCGACTGCACGGCGTCCTGCAAGGCGCGCCCATCGAGCCGGCGCAGCGGCGCACCGGCCATCAGCTCGGAGCCGGCAGATCTCGGCGTGGGAAGCGGTAGAGAGCGAAGGCCAGGCACACGACCGCGAAGGCCAGCAGGATCAGGGCATCGGTCGGCGCCAGTCCAGTCGCGATGATGTCCTGCGGCTTCATCAGGTTGAACATCGAGTAGTCCTCGAGCCAGCGTGCGTCCGGCCAGAGCGACCCGATGGCCCAGGCCAGGTAGTTGATCAGGATGAACACGGCCGGGATGCCGATGGCGGGCGCAGCCCGGTCGGAGTTCACGGAGACGGCGAAGGCCAGCGACATGAAGGCCACGAACAACAGCCAGGCGGCCAGCCAGAGCTGCGCCACGTTGCCCAGCGCCAACTCGTGGCCAAGGCCCACGGCGTAGGTGGCGGCCACGATGGTGACCGAGAGGACGGCCAGGAGCAGCCCGAGGAAGCCGAGGCCGGCCACGTACAAGGTGACGAAGAGCCCCCGGCGAGAGATCGGTCGCGAGAGCGTCACCTCCAGCGTGCCGCGGTCGCGCTCGCCGGCGATGGCGAGGGCCGGGAAGGCCACCGCCATGATGCCCAGCAGCAGCAGCGTGAAGGGGTGCGTGAAGCCGAGGGCGATCGAGCCTGCCAGGCTGAAGAGGTCGCCCCCGCCGAAGTCGGCGAACTGGCGGAGCAACGGGCTGGACTCGATGAAGGTGGCCACTTCCTGGCCGAAGGCCGCGAACATGACAGGCATCACGACGCCCATCAGGACCAGGCCAGCACTGATGACGATCAGCCGCAGGGCGTTGGCGGCCAGCGTGTGGCGCAGGAGCGGACCGTTCACGACGGGCCCTCTTCGGCGTAGTACTCCATGAACGCCTCCTCGAGGCGCGCCGGCTCGATGAGCAGGTCGTCGATCCGGCTGCCCTGGAGCGCCTCGACAAAAGCCGACGGGTCGCCCTCCAGCTGGCAGGTCAGGACGCCCTCGCGGAGGGCCAGCTCACTGATGCCGGGCACGTGCGCCAGGTCCGGTGCGACCCCGCTGTAGCGGATCTCCACGCGGCGGCGGTGGCGGCGCAGGAGCTCCCCCACGTCGTTGAGAGCGACCAGCTCTCCCCGGCGGACGATGGCCACGCGGTCGCAGACCCGCTCCACCTCCGAGAGGATGTGCGAGGAGAGGAAGATGGTGCGCCCGGCACGCTTGCGATCGTCCAGGATGTCGTAGAACGAACGCTGCATCAGCGGGTCGAGGCCCTCGGTGGGCTCGTCGAGGATGGCCAGCTCGGGGTCGTGCTGGAAGGCCTGGATGATGCCGATCTTCTGGCGCATGCCGCGCGAGTAGTCCCGGATCTGGCGTCGCAGGTCACGGTCGCTGAGCTCCATGCGCTCGATGAGTTCGGCTCGCAGCGGCGCGGGCCGGTCATCGAGCGCCGAGAGGTAGCGCAGCTGCTCATCGCCGCTCATGCTGTCGTAGAAGGCGATGCCGCCCGGCAGATAGCCCGTCTGACGGCGGATGTCCACGCTCCGGGCGGCGCTGTCGAGGCCGAGCACCGCGGCGCGCCCGGACGTGGGGTGGAGGAGCCCCAGCAGCAGGCGGATGGTCGTGGACTTGCCCGCCCCATTGGGCCCCAGGAAGCCGAAGATCTCCGCTTCGCGGACCTCGATACTGAGGTCGTGGAGGGCGCGGATCTCGCCACCCCGCTGCCACGGCCGCCCGTGACCCGGATACGTCTTGGTCAGGGCATCCGTGACGATGGCAGCCATCAGGCCGGCCCGGCGGTCCCCCCGCGCGCGTCGGAGGCTCGGCTGGACACGAGGCGCCAGCCCAGCGGCAGCAGGGCTGCCCCAGCGAGCAGCTTCACGAGGTCGCCGGGCAGGAACGGCCACAGGCCGAAGGCCAGAGCGTTTGACGTGGAGAGGCTCGCCGCGATGGCCAGCCAGGCGACACCAGAGACGTAGATGATCGCCGTGCCGATGGCCATGGCCGCCAGCGAGCGCCCCGGTCGGCGGTCCCAGCCGCGCTCCGCGAGCCCCCCGACCACGGCCGAGGCGACGAGGAAGCCGACCAGGTAGCCGCCCGTGGCACCCAGCACGATCCGCCCGCCGTCAAGCGCCGCGACGGTTTCCAAGCCAGAGCGATGCACACCATCTGCGCCGGCCGCGAAGACGGGCATTCCGACGATGCCCAGCAGCAGGTAGAGGCCGGTCGCAGAGAGCCCGCGGCGCGATCCCAGCAGGGCCCCCGTGAAGAGGACGCCGAAGGTCTGCAGCGTCAGCGGGACATACTCGTTGACCGGCACGTAGAGCCCGCCGAGCTGGATGGCCGGCACCGTGAAGGTGACGTAGGCACCCAGCATCAGGAGCGCCGTCCCGGCCAGCACCAGAGCGGTGTCACGCGCCCAGGCAGGCGCGCGTTCGGTCAGGGAGGGGGGCACGAGGGCATCGGCCAGGGTGGGGCGGCGAGAAGGGAACGCTGGGGCGTGTCCGGCAGCGGTCATCGTCCGCGGATGGTAGCAGGGTGCCGCGGGCCGACCGGCGGCAGCGGGTCCACAGGTCCACGGCGGACGGTGGTCGTACACTCGCGCCCATGAGACGCTACTGGCGCCGCATCGCCCTGGTCGCCTTCGTCGTCCTGCTCGTCGTCCTGGCAGCGGGCTTCGTCTGGCTCAACGACCTCGCCGACCCGACCGCGGAGGCGAGCGCCGCCATGGCCTCGGACGCCTCGGTCACGGTGACCGCAGAGGGTCGCCTGGAGTTCCAGCCGAGCGCACCGGCCGACACCGGCTTCATCTTCTACCCTGGCGCCCGCATCGCGCCGGAGGCGTACGCGCCGCCCCTGCGGGCCATCGCCGAGGCGGGCTACCTGGGTGTCATCGCGCCCATGCCCTTCGGGTTGGCGGTGCTCGCCCCCGATGCCGCGGATGCCGTCATCGAGGCGCACCCGGAGATCGAGCACTGGGTCATCGGCGGGCACTCACTGGGCGGGGCCATGGCCGCCCAGTACACCGCCGGCCACGACGATGTCATCGATGGCCTGGCCCTCTGGGCCGCCTACCCCGCGGCGGGCACCGACCTGAGCAGTGCCGACATCACGGTCACCTCCATCTCCGCGAGCAACGACGGGCTGGCCACGCCGGATGAGATCGAGGCCTCGGCGGCCCAGTTGCCACCGGACACGACGTTCGTGGAGATCGAAGGCGGCAATCACGCCGGCTTCGGCTGGTACGGCGAGCAGGCCGGCGATGGCGCGGCGAGCATCTCCCGCCAGGAGCAGCAGGCACAGACGGTGGCTGCCACCCTCGACGTGCTGGAGAGCGTGTCGCACAGCGGGTGAGGGTCCAGGTCGGCCTCGTTCCGCCAGCCTGCCCCGAGCCGTCACGACCTCAGGTTCGAGCCTCCCGGACGCTGTCCTTGAGCCCGAGGGTCAGGAGGCCCGCGTTGAGCTCCACGAGCTCCACCTCGAAGCGATGCTCACCCGGCGCCAGGCGATGGCCGGCCACGTGGAAGGTCACCACCTCCCCTCGCCGGAACGAGACCGGCGACTGCCGCGTGACGTCCGCGGCCCGGTGGATGGTGTCGTCACCGGCACGCGTGGCGCTGATGACCGCTGGGTCCACGAGCTGCCCGTCCACGCTGATGCGGCCGATGCCCACGAGCGTGCCATCGGCGAGGCCGTTGCGAGCCTGGAGGCGGAAGCCGTCACCCTCGTGCTGGAGACTGCCGCCCACGTAGAACTGGCGGACCATGAAATCGGGCACTCGCATCCGGGCAGCCTAGCGGGTCGGCCGCATGCCTGCGATGCGTTGCGACCGGCAACGGGCCCGGGCCCAGCCCGACTGCCCCGGCCGGGCCGAAGGGCCCTTCCGGCAGATGACTCGGACAGCGACAGTGCCGCGTGAGATGCCTGATCCCCTCGTGACCGCCATCGAGGCCCACCTCCATGCCCTCGTCGACGGCTATCCCGATCGCCACGTCGGTGGTGCCGGCAACGAGCACGCCACGGCCTACGTCGAAGCGGAGCTGCGACGGCAGGGCTGGGAGGTCTCCGAGGCCACCTTCGACGCTGTCGACGCCGAGCGCGGACCCGCCCGGCTAACGGTCGCCGGCCGGGACGTCGCCCTGCTCACCGGCCCATACACGCTGCCGGTCGATGTCGTGGCACCGCTGGTCGTGGCCGACTCGCTGGCCACCCTCGAGGCGACCGACGTGGGCGGGTGCATCGTCCTGCTCCACGGGGACATCGCGCGCGACCAGCTGCTCCCGCGTGGCTTCGACTTCCTCGACGAGCCGGACCATCGACGCATCTATGCGCTGCTCGAGGACGGTGGTGCCGTGGGGATCATCGGCGCGACAGGGCGCGGCGGCGGCATGGGTGGCGGCCTCTACCCCTACCCGCTCATCGAGGACGGCGACTTCGACATCCCCAATGCCTATGTCACTGACGAGACCGGCCGCCGGCTGGCCGCCCTCGGCGGCGAGGAGGCACGCCTGCACATCGACTCGCACTGCTTCCCGGTGCGGGCTCGACAGCTCACCGCACATCGCGGCCCGGTCGACGCCGCACGGGTCGTCGTCATGGCACACCTCGATTCCAAGGAGGGCTCCCCCGGGGCGGTGGACAATGCGACCGGCACGGCCGCCCTGCTCGCCATCGCCGAGGTCCTGTCCGCAGGTGACACTCGGCATCGCCTGGAGATCCTGCCCCTCAACGGCGAGGACCACTACTCCGTGGGCGGCGAGCACTGCTTCGTGGCCGCCAACGAGGGACGCTGGCATGAGATCCGGCTGGCCATCAACCTCGACGCCGTTGGCGCGAGAGGCGCCGCCACGGCCGTGTCCCTCTACGGATGCCCGGCGGACCTGGCCGCCCACGTCGCTACCGTCATGGCGCGCCACCCGCAGACCACCATGGGCGAGGCCTGGTACGAGAGTGACCACAGCATCGTGGCCATGCGCGGACGCCCGGCCGTGGCACTGACCTCGACCACCTTCCGCGAGCTCTGCGCCAGCGTCACCCACACCGACCGGGATACGTTGGACCTCGTCGCCGCGGAGCCGGTCGCGGCGGTCGCCGCCTTCGCGGCGGACCTTGTCCAGAGTCTGCCGGCCGACGCCCGAGGGCCAGCCACATGACGGACCTCTTCCGCATCCTCGTCGTCATCTTCCTGGCCCTGCACGGGATCGGCCACGTCATCTGGTTTCTGGCCGCCTGGACACCGCTGCGGAGCGGCTTCGGGCAGGAGCGCTGGATCCTGCCGGGCAACGTCACCATCCGCAGTCCGTTGGGCAAGCTCTGGGGCATCGTCGCCCTGGTCGTGACGCTCCTCTTCGTGGCCGCCGCCGTCGCCCTGCTCGCGGGATCGCTCGACTGGCGCACGATGGCCAACAGCGGCGTCATCCTGTCCTTCGGGGTCGTGGTGCCCTGGGCCCGTCAGGCGCCCGGCTGGACGGCCATCAACGCCATCGTCGCTGACCTCGTCCTGATGATCCTCATCGCCCTGCCCCTCTCGGTGGGCATGGTCAGCGGCGGCTGAGGCCTTCCGGCGGTCACGAGCCAGTGCACCGTCATCGTCGAGAACGGGTACACTCGCGTGGCTCGCGGCTCCCGCCTCGCGTGGCGGTCGAGCACGACGCATGGTGGCCTTAGCTCAACCGGCAGAGCATCGGATTGTGGCTCCGAAGGTTACGGGTTCAAGCCCCGTAGGCCACCCCATTCCTCAGCGTGGATGAGCGGCATGGAGCGGCGCCAAGCGGCCAGGGACGGCACCGAGATTGCTGCGGAGACTGTTGCCGGCCGATGGTCGGTCTCAGTCGAGACAGTAGGTCTGCACCAGGCCGATGCCGAGCAC
>JBFYUV010000252.1:0-5533 GCA_041299865.1 Chloroflexota bacterium | reverse complement strand
CTACAGCAGCGCGAGGGCCTCGTCGAGCGTGGCCTGGCCGTCCACGCCGCCAGCGGCCCGGGTCGACAGGGTGCCGGAGGCGACGGCCAGGGCCAGCATCTCCTCGAGCGGACGGCCGTCCAGGAAGGCCCGGATGAACCCGGCATCGAAGGCGTCGCCGGCGCCGGTCGAATCGATCACCTGCACGCGGTTGGCCGGCAGCCGCAGGGCCTCCTCGCCACGCAAGGCCAGCGCCCCCTCGGCGCCCAGCTTCACGGCCACGATGAGCGGTCCGGCCGCCGGGTCACGTCCGGCCGCCTCCGCCATGGCCACCAGCCCATGGGCTGCGGCCAGCGGGTCGTCGATGCCCGTGATGAGCGCGGCTTCGCGCGCGTTGGGGAAGAAGATGTCCGCCGCGGCCAGCATAGGCGCGAGGCCCTCCCAGCGCCGGTCGGGATCCCAGTTCGTGTCGAAGGAGCTTGACACGCCAGCCACACGCGCCTCGCGGAAGAGCTCCGGCAGCCCGGGCCGCAGCCGCGGCTGGATGGCCGTGGAGCCAGCATGGAGGTGCCGGGTGAGCGGCAGCACTTCGCGCGGGACGTCCTGCGCGCGCAGCCGATCGATGGTCCCGGTGGCCGTCAGGAGGGCTCGGTCGTCACCCTTGCAGAGGTGCACGGTGGCGCCGGTGGGGATGGCCGGGTCCACGGAGACCGTCGAGGTGTCCACGCCGTGCTCCCGCATCGCCTCCAGCACCACGTGGCCGAGGAGGTCGTCGCCGACGATGCCTCCGTGCGCCACGCGCAGGCCCAGCCGGGCCAGGCCGCAGGCCGTGATGGCCGACGAGCCGCCCACCGTCAGGCGGATGGTGCCCACCAGCTTCTCGACCTGCCCGAACTCGGGCGTGGGATCCGCGTCGATGACGAGGATGTCCGGGTTGACGTCGCCGATGACGTAGACGTCGATGTCGCGACCAGCCGCAGCGCCCCGGCTGGGGTCTTCCCCCGGGCTGGCCGCCGGTCCTCCCGACTCGGTCGCCGGTCGTCCCGGGTCGGCCGCCGTTCCTCCCGGGTCGGCCGCCGGCTCGGTCACCCCGGGTAGTCCCGGTACCAGCCCTCGCCCGGCTCCGCCTGCGTGGCCAGGGGCGAGCGCTCGCGCCAGGGCCGGCCCTCGCGCTCGACGATGTCCACCAGCCGCTGCATGCGCGCCACGCCCTCGGTCGCCAGCCAGGCATCCCGTTCGGCGGCCGGCAGCAGCACGCCGTCGCCCCACACGGAGCGACCGACGAGCACACCGGAGGCCCCGGCCTGGCAGGCCACCTCCGTCTGGGCCTCGAACGTGGCGTCGTCCACGCCCGCGGAGAGGATGACCCAGGGGATGGCCGACGCCTCGTCCAGCTCCTGGCAGGCTTCCAGCCAACGGTCCCGCTCGCTCACCGAGGGGTCGTAGGGGAACTCGCACTTGAGGATGTCACCGCCCAGGGCGGTGAGGCGGCGCGCTGTCCGCATGACGACGTCGCGTCGCGCCTGGCCGGTCAGCTTGGGGGTGGACTCGTCGATGGAGTAGCCGAGCGTCTCGAGGAAGAGCGGCAGGTCGACGTCCGCGCAGGCCTCGGCGACCTCGATGAGCAGCTGCTCCTGCTGCGAGGCGTTGGCGGCGTCGGGGTGGTAGTAGAGCAGCAACTTGATGGCGTCGGCGCCCATGCGCTTGGCCTGGAGCACCCCCCAGTCCGGAAGCAGGCGACTGACCCGCGCCGTCGATGGCCCCGTGTAGCCGCTGGCCTCCACGGCCACGATGAGACCGGCGCTGCTGGGCAGCGAGCCGTCCGTGATGGCCTGGGCGGCGCCTAGCTCCGGATCGAGCAGGATGCCGCTGGCCGTCTTCATGATGGCGCGCACCACGGCCCGCTTGGCCTCGACCAGTGCCTCATATGTCACCGCCGCGGGATCGTCCGGGCCGAGCATCCTGCGTAGGTTGTTGCGGTGGTCGAGTGCCAGGACCGACAGCCTTCCCGTATCGGAGGCGCAGGCGTCGAGTCCCCGAACAGTCCCGATCCTCAGCGTCATGAGTCGAATCCCTCTCTGTCCGTGGCCACCTGCCGGTCGAGGCCGCTTCCGCCGATGCTACTATCCCATGAGGTCCGGACGTCCGTACCTCACGTACGATCCCGTCGGCGACCATCCGCACCACGTGACCGTCACGCGGTCCGACCCGGTGCCGATGGTGGCGCGGGCGAGGAGGGGAGCATGACTCGCATCGTCCTCATCGGAGCCGGGAGCGTGGAGTTCACGCGCAACCTGCTGGGCGACTTCCTGGTCTACCAAGAGCTGCGCGAGTGCACCATCGTCCTTCACGACATCGACGCCGACCGGCTCCGGACGGCCGAGCGCATGGCCCACTGGACAGCCCGGACGCTGGGTGCCGCGCCCACCATCGAGGCCCACCTCGATCGCCGCGCGGCTCTGGCCGGGGCCGACTTCGTCGTCGACACCATCCAGGTCGGCGGGGCGCGCGCCACGCAGATCGACTTCGACATCCCGGCCCGCTTCGGCCTGCGTTACACCATCAACGACACCATCAACGTGGGTGGCGTCATGCGTGGCCTGCGCTCCATCCCGGTCGTGCTGGACATCGTGCGCGACATGGAGGAGCTCTGCCCGGACGCCTGGTTCCTCAACTACACGAACCCCATGGCCATGCTGGTCCGCGCGGTCGCCGAGCGCTCGAGCATCCGCACGGTGGGTCTCTGCCACTCTGTCTTCTGGACCATCGACACGCTGGCCGGCTACCTGGGCCTGCCGCGCCAGGAGGTCGATCACGTCTCGGCCGGTGTCAACCACCTGGCCTTCCTGCTGCGTCTCGAGCACCGCGGCCGTGACCTGTACCCGGCCCTGCAGGAGTTCGTGGCCGCCGGCGGGGTGCCCGACGACGACCTCGTGCGCGCCGAGCTCTTCCGGCGCCTGGGCTACTACCCGACCGAATCGTCGGAGCACCATGCCGAGTACAACCCCTGGTTCATCCCCAAGGGCGATTCCGTGGAGCGCTACCACATCCCCATCGGCGAGTACCTCGACCGGGTGGCCCACAACCTTGACGAGTACGACGAGACGAAGCGGCGACTGGATGCTGGCGAGCCCTTCGAGATCGAGCAGAGCGGTGAGTACGCGGCCGTCATCATCCACTCGCTGCTCACGAGCGAACCGGCCCGCATCGTCGGCAACGTCATGAATCGCGGTTCGCTCATCAGCAACCTGGCTGCCGACGCCTGCGTGGAGGTGCCCTGCCTGGTGGACGGCACGGGCGTCTGGCCGGTGCACGTGGGAACCCTGCCGCCGCAGTGCGCGGCCTACATCGGCCCGGCTGTCGACACGCAGGCGCTGACCGTGCGGGCTGCCCTGCACGAGGATCGCGAGGCCATCTACCACGCCGTCATGCAGGACCCGCAGGTGCAGGTCTCGCTGGACCTCGACGCCGTCTGGCGCATGACCGACGAGCTCATCGCCGCCGAGGCAGAGTGGCTGCCCGCCTGGCTGCGCGCCTGAGGTTCCCCCGGGCGCCGACCCGGCTACGCCTTGACACCCGTGGCAGTATCAGTCCGGACGTCCGGACGTCCGGATGTCAAGGCGGTGCCGCCCGCCCCGGAGCGGACCGCAGAACGAGGAGGATCGGACCATGGTCGGACCATCCACATCCCGCGGGCGCGTCGTCGCTGTCGTCGGCAGCGCCATGCTGGTGGGATCGAGCCTGCTGACCGCCGCGGCGCCCGCCCTCGCCCAGGAGGGACCCAGCGGCAAGATCACCTACGCCATCTGGGGCGACCCCGCGGAGCTCGCCAACCAGATCGCCCTCGTCGAGGCCTTCGAGGCCAAGTTCCCCGACATCGACGTCGAGGTCACCGTCTCCGACTGGGATGCCTACTGGACCGCCCTGCAGACGAGCATCGCCGGAGGTGACGCGCCCGACGTCTTCGCCATGGACGGGCCCCTCTTCCCCGACTACCAGTCGCGCGACGTGCTCCTTGACCTGGCGCCCTACATCGAGCGCGACGGCTTTGACCTCACCGCTCTCGCCGACGCCGGCGTGGCCCACTTCACGACCTCGGACGGCGGGCAGTATGGCCTGCCCCGTGATCTCAACGTGACGGCGCTCTACTACAACAAGGCCATGTTCGATGCGGCCGGCCTGCCCTACCCCGACGAGACCTGGGACTGGGACAAGCTCGTCGAGGTCGGCACGCAGCTCACCCTCGATGCCGACGGCAACGGCCAGCCCGAGCAGTGGGGCTTCTACACCGAGACCACGGACATGGAGAACTACTGGTCCGAGCTGGTCTGGCAGAACGGCGGCGAGATCATCTCCGACGATCGCAGTGCGACCCTGCTGGGCTCGGACGAGGCGGTCGGCGGGCTGCAGTTCCTGCAGGACCTCATCTGGACGCACAAGATCATGCCCCCCGCGGACATCGTGCTGCAGATCGGCGACGCCTTCGAGCAGGGCCTCGCGGCCATGGAGTCGAACGGCTCCTGGCTGGTGCCCACGCACCTGAACGCCGGCATCGACCTGGGCATCGCGCCGTTGCCGGCCGGGCAGGCCGGGCAGGCCACCAGCGTCAACCCGACCGGGGCTGTCGTCTCGGCCAGCTCCAGGAACCCCGAGGCGGCCTGGGCCTTCGTGTCCTGGCTGGTGGGCCCTGAGGCGCAGGAGATGCTGATGCAGTCGAAGGCCGCCTTGCCGGTCGACAAGTCGGTCCTCGAGGGCAGCTACAGCTCGGCCTTCCCTGGCTCTGACGTCTTCGCCCAGGCCCTCGAGTACGCCCGCCTGAAGCCTTCGTTCCGCGGCTACGAGGAGTGGACCGGCGCGCTCCAGGAGGAGCTCGACACGCAGGTCTTCGACATTCCCAACAAGACCGCGCGCGAAGCCATCGACACGGTCCTGCCAGCACTGGACGAGATCCTGGCCAACCAGGCGCAGTAGCCATCGCGCCGCGGCGGGGACGCCAGGAACCGAGGAGGCAGCGTGCGCATCTCGGGCTCGCCGACCGTCGAGGGGGCGACGGCCGGCGGGCGACCCCTGCCCGGCGAGCCCGGCTCGAGTCGCGGCGGCCCGCTCGCGAGCGAGCGTCGCTGGGCCTGGGTGTTCCTGGCACCTGCGCTCATCGGCCTGGCCGTCCTCTCCGCAGGCCCCATCCTGGCCACGCTGGCTATCAGCTTCACCGACTGGGACCTGCTGACGCCGCCCGAGTGGGTCGGCCTCACCAACTTCGCGGAGCTCGTGGAGACGCCCCGCTTCTGGCGGGCGCTGCAGAACACCCTCTTCTACACGCTGCTCTCCGTACCGCTCGGGATGGCCATCGCGCTGGCCCTGGCCATGGGCCTCGACCAGGCCATCCGGGGCATCGCCTGGATCCGCACGATGTACTTCCTGCCGCTCGTGACATCGGCGGTGGCAGTGGGCCTCGTGTGGCTCTGGATCTACGCGCCCGCGGGCGGGCTCCTGAACGTGCTCCTCTCCACCTTCGGCATCCCCCCGCAGCGCTGGGTCAAGATCGGAAGAGCAC
>JBFYUV010000251.1:0-8973 GCA_041299865.1 Chloroflexota bacterium | reverse complement strand
CTGCTGCCGGAGCACCTGCGTGCCGTGCCCGGCATGGTCAGCGTGTCCGTCACCCCTGGGCCGGCCACTCCCTGAAGACTGCCCTCGAACGGGCTGGCGTGGAGCCCGGTGTAGGATGGCGCCACGATGTCCGACCAGACCCTTTCCGAGGACGCCCTCGGCCCGACCATCGCGACCTCTGCCACGCCCGCCTTCGACCCCGTGGCACGCTCCCGTGAGCTGGCGGTCCTGGATGCGCTGCGCTCCGTGGTGGATCCCGAGATCGGCATGAACGTGGTGGAGCTCGCGCTCATCAGGCAGGTCATCCTGGGCGATGAGCTGACCGAGATCAAGATGATCCTGACCACGCCCTTCTGCCCCTACGCCGGGTCCATGATCCAGCAGGTCAAGGAAGCCGCGGAGGAGGCCGAGGGCCACGACGTCAAGGTCACGCTGCTGGCCGAGCGCTGGGACCCCCGCGACGCCGGCCTGACCTGGTGAGCGACAGTTCCGCCCGCTCGCCCCGCGTCCGCATCGCCGGCAGCGCCGTCGCCACGGGCAAGGGCGACGACGGCACCACGGGCCTGCTCTATGGCGGCCGCATCGCCAAGGATGACGCCCGGGCGGAGGCTTACGGCACTATCGACGAGGCCGTGGCCTGCCTGGGCCTGGCGCGCGCCGAGCTGGGCGTCCTGGAATCAAGCGGCCGGCTGCCCCACGCGCTCCAGGGCCTGGGCGAGACGCTCCTCTCGCTGCAGCGCGACCTCTTCGTGGCCGGCGCGGAGCTGGCCACCAACCCGGATGCCTGGGATCGACTGCGAGACGGGGAGACGCGTGTCGACGAGGCCATGCTCAGCGCCCTCGAGGATCGGCTGCGGTCGGCGGAAGACGCGGTTCAGATGCCCCGCGAGTTCATCGTGCCGGGCGCCAGTCGCCTCTCGGCGGCGCTCGAGATCAGCCGGACCGTGGTGCGCCGCGCAGAGCGGCGCGTCATCGCCCTTGACCATGATCGCCTCGTGCCGGGCGCCTGGCTGATGCCCTACCTCAATCGCCTGGCCGACCTGCTCTGGGTGCTGGCGCGGCTCGCCGAGCAGGCCGAGGGCATCGTCGCCACGCCATCGCGCGCATCCGCCTGACGCACGTTCGACTGCTGATCGCGCGCATCCGCCTGACGGGATCCTCCTCCGGCCTCGTGCTGCTGCCGGCTCGTCGCAGGCCTGTCACGAGCGCCTCGCTAGACTATTAGGCACGACGCCCGTGGACGGGCGCCCCCGAAAGGAACGAGAACCGTGCAGCCGAACGACAGCGATCCCCTCAATCGCGCCCAGGCGCCTTCGAACCAGGCCAGCGCCGGGACGTCATCTGCGTCAGGCATGGCGCGAGCCCAGCCCATCGTGGCCACAGCGCCCCGCGAGGGTTTCCTGACCGGCAGCTTCGTCTGGATGTTCGTCGGTGTGCTGCTGTCGGCTGTCTCCGCCGCCTTCGTGATGGGCAACGAACAGCTCCAGCAGCAGGTCGTCGAGTGGTGGCTGCTGCTCTTCATCGGCCAGCTCGGCCTGGTCATGGCCATCAGCTTCCTCATCCAGCGCATCTCACCCGTCGTGGCTCTCGGCCTCTTCTTCGTCTACGCCCTGACCATGGGCCTGACGCTGGGCGTGATCGTGCTCGCCTACGTCGGAACCATCGGCATCTCCGGCGTCGTCTCGGCCTTTGCGGGCGCGGCCGGCATCTTCGGCGGCGCGGCGCTCTACGGCGTCGTCACCAAACGCGACCTGACCAGCCTCGGTGGCATCCTCTTCATGGGTCTCATCGGCCTCCTCGTGGTCATGTTCCTGCAGATCTTCTTCTTCGCCGACAGCAGCATGGCCAGCCTGCTCATCGGGCTCCTGGGCGTGGGCATCTTCACGGGTCTCACGGCCTGGGACGTGCAGCGCCTCAAGAATGGCGCCATCCCGGGCATCAACAAGGACTCGGCCACCGTTCTGGGCGCGCTGACCCTCTACCTCGACTTCGTCAACCTCTTCCTGTTCATGCTGCGGATCTTCGGCAGCAGTCGCTGACCCCCGCTTGGGGCCGCGTCCTGGTCGGTGAGGTCCTGGCACGCTGACGGGCCGGCGGGCGTCCGAGGGTCCGGGTTGCGTGTACGCTGTGCGAGACGTTCAGACCACATCGAGGTCATGACATGACGTGGGATTCTCAGGGCCCTGCGACGCCGCAGGATCCGCGATGGAGTGAAGCCCAGCAGCCTTCGCCGTGGCAGGCGCCTCCGCCCGGCTACCAGCCTCCGCCCGGCAGCTACCCGCCACCTCCGCCCGGCTACCAGCCTCCGCCCGGCAGCTACCCGCCCCCACCGGCCGGCTATCAGCCCCTGGGCTACCCGCCGCCGGAGCCCGCCTGGCAGCCGCCGCCCGCCTACCCGCTGGCCCCTGACGCCTACCCCGTCAACATCTCCTACGACCGCCTTGCGCGCATCAACCGCCTCTGGGGCATCCCCATCCTCGGCATCCTCGTCCGTACCGTCCTGCTCATCCCGCACTTCATCCTGATGCTCCTGATCGGCATCGTGGTGGCCCTGCTCACGCTCGTGACCTGGCTCCCCGTGCTCCTCCTGGGGCGTTTCCCGGGCTGGGGCTACCGCTGGATCGGTGGGCTCATGGGCTGGTACACCCGGGTCCAGGCCTACCTCGAACTCCTCACGCCGACCTACCCGCCCTTCTCGCTCTCCGGTGAGGAGCACCCCGTCACCGTGCGCTTCGACGAGGGCGTGCGCATCAACCGACTCTGGGGCATCCCGCTCATCGGCATATGGGTGCGCTTCGTCATCCTCATCCCGCACTACATCGTGCTCTCGTTCCTGAACATCCTGGCGGCCATCCTGCTCTGGTTCACCTGGGTGCCCGTGCTCTTCACCGGCCACCAGGCCGATCTCATCTACACCATCGTCGGTGGCTACAACCGCTGGACGTTCAGAGTCCTGGCCTACCAGCTCCTCATGGTCGATCGCTATCCACCCTTCTCGCTCGGTGAGGACGATCCGCGGCTGTGAGCGACCCGGAGGCGACACCGAACCAGGGCACAGCAGGCGAGCCTGATGGGACGGACGGGCTGGAGGGCGTCCTGGAGGCAGCCGAGGCGACCCTCTCCCGCAAGCCGGAGATCGACTACCTGCTGGTGGCCGACCGGGCCGAGGTGGTCAACGGCAAGCTCTACCTGATGGGTGCTGCCTGGGATCGCATCCAGCCGCCCACCTTCCCCCATCGCATGATCCTGGGCATCGCCCTGGGTGTCCGTATCCCATTCGCTCACACCGACGACCAGCACACGGTCGCGGTCGAGATGCAGCAGGACGAGCAACGCCTGGTCGGCTTCGAGGCCAAGCTGACCACGGGCCGCCCACCCGGCATGGCGGGCATGGACATGCTCGTGCCGATGGCCTTCAACATCCCCGTCGCCATCCCCGCGGAGGGACAGGTGGTGCTGCGCGCGTCGGTCGACGGCCGCGCGCCTCGCCGCCACGAGATCAGGGTCACGCAGCGAGCACAGCGCCCCACCTGATACGGGCTGGGGCGGCACCCTGGCCGGCGGTCCGGCCTGCCGCCCACCAGAAGCGGCCGCGTCGTTGACGAGGTTGTGCGCGCGGGCTAGACTCAATCCTGACGAAATAAGTCGGGATTACGCGCCGGCGCCGCAGGTCGCGGCGACGCAGCAGCCCGGCCCCAGGAGACCCTCCGTGCGCACCACCGTCCCGTCATCGGGAGCCCTCCACTTCTCCACGCGTGGGGAATACGGCGTGCGCCTCATGGTGGAGTTGGCGCGACACCACGGCGGTGGCCCTGTGAGCCTCTCGGAGATGGCTGAGCACGAGGACCTCCCGCGACCCTACCTGGAGCAACTCGTGGTCAGCCTCCGCGAAGCCGGGCTGGTGACCAGCACCCGGGGTGCTCACGGCGGCTACGAGCTGTCGCGGCAACCGTCGCTCATCGGCATGGCGGAGGTCGTGACCGCGCTCGAGGGCCCCATCGCGCCCATGATCTGCGCCAGCGGGGACACCTACCCCGGCGAGCTCTGCTCCCGCAGCGGCTACTGCACGGTGGACCTCCTGTGGCGCCGCGTCCGCGATGCCGTCGTGCAGGCGCTCGAATCCACCACCCTCGCGGAGCTCACCCAGTCCGGCCCCGGCCACCCGTCCCACCCCACGCCATCCGGCCGCGACGGCCGGCCGGATCACCATGACGCGGTCCTCGTGACCGTTCGCCCACTCGCCGACCGCCCTGTCAAGGAGTCCATCGTCCAGCCATGAGCCATGACACCGCCACTCTGCCCGGCGATCCCGGGACCAGCGCCAGCCCGGCCGCCGCGGCCGAGGACGTGGCGACGGATCGCGTCCTCGTCATCCGCGACTTGCACGTCGTCCCCGCCGCTGATCCCTCGCGGGAGATCCTGCGCGGCATCGACCTTGAGGTCCGCAAGGGTGAGGTCCACGCCATCATGGGCCGTAACGGCTCGGGCAAGACGACCCTGGCCTACGCCCTCATGGGCCACCCCGCCTACCAGGTCACCCAGGGCGAGGTCATCTGGAAGGGCATGGATGTCCTCTCCTTGAGCCCCGACAAGCGTGCGCGCCTGGGCCTCTTCCTGGCCTTCCAGTACCCCACCGCCGTGCCCGGGCTCTCCGTGGCCTCCTTCCTGCGCACAGCCCTCAATGCTCGCCGACGCGGGCTGGAGGGTGGCGACAGCGACATCGACCCCTCTGACCCCACCCGGGGCGGCATCAAGATGGGCGAGTTCCGCACGCTCCTGCGGGAGAAGATGGCACTCCTGCGGCTGGACGACTCATTCGCCGGGCGATATGTCAACGAAGGCTTCTCCGGGGGTGAGAAGAAGCGCCTCGAGATGCTCCAGATGGCCATCCTGGAGCCCGAGTTCGCCGTCCTTGACGAGACCGACTCGGGCCTCGACATCGATGCCCTGCGCGTCGTGGCCGAGGGCGTGAACGCGCAGCTCAGTCCTGACCTTGGGGTCCTGCTCATCACGCATTACCAGCGCCTGCTCAACTACATCACGCCAGACCAGGTCCACGTCCTGGCGCACGGCCGCATCATCGCCTCGGGCGGCAAGGACCTCGCGCTGCGGCTGGAGGACGAGGGCTACGCGCCCATCCTGGCCGAGGCCGGCTTCGAGATCGACGTGCTCGACGAGGATCCCGAGGTCGAGCACGGCGCAGGGCAGGGGGGCTGATCGGGCCGGACACCCGACCCCAGACCGACGTGGCAATCGCTACCCACTCCTCCCCACTCGACCCGGACGTCGTCCGCCGCGACTTCCCGATCTTCGAGCGTGACTTCGGGGGCCGGCGCCTGGCTTACCTGGACAGTGCCGCCACGGCCCTCAAGCCGCGCTCGGTCATCGAGGCCGTGGATGCTTACAACAGCCGCTACAGCGCCAACGTCCATCGCGGCATCTACACCATCGGCGAGGAGGCCACGGCCGCCTACGAGGGTGCCCGCGAGAAGGTGGCGCGCTTCCTGGGCGCACCGGACAGCCGCGAGATCGTCTTCGTGCGCAACGCCACGGAGGCCATCAATCTCGTGGCCTACGCCTGGGGCCGCGGCAACATCGGCCGGGCGGACACCATCGTCCTGACCGAGCTGGAGCACCACGCCAACCTGGTGCCCTGGCAGCTGCTGGCCCAGGAGAAGGACGCCGACCTGGAGTTCGTGCCCTTCGATGCCGAGGGGCACCTCATCATGGATTCCTGGGAGGTGCTGCTGCGCACCCGCCCCCGCCTGGTGGCCTTCACCCACAAGTCCAACGGCCTCGGCACGCTGCTGCCCGTGCGGCAGATGGTGCAGCAGGCCCATGACGCCGGGGCCCTGGTGCTCGTGGATGGCGCCCAGGCGGTGCCACACCTGCCCGTGGACGTCGCGGACATCGGCGCCGACTTCTACGTCTTCTCCGGGCACAAGGTCCTGGGGCCGACGGGCTCCGGTGCCCTCTGGGCACGTGCGGAGATCCTGGAGGCCATGCCGCCCTTCATGAGCGGCGGCGAGATGATCAACTCGGTGCGCCTGCGGCACACCACCTTCAACGACATCCCCCACAAGTTCGAGGCCGGCACGCCGGATGTGGCGGCGGCCATAGGCCTGGGCGCCGCCGTGGACTACCTGGCTGCCATCGGTATGGAGCGCGTGGCCGAGCACGAGGAGGCCCTCACGGCGTACGCGCTCGAGATGCTGCCGCGCGAGGTGCCGGGCATCCGCATCCACGGGCCGCGCACCGCCGCCGAGCGGGCCGGCATCGTCACCTTCACGCTGCCAGAGGCGCACCCCCACGACATCGCCACGCTGCTCGACCGCGAGGCGGTGGCCATCCGGGCCGGCCACCACTGCACGCAGCCGCTCCACGAGCGCCTGGGCCTGGCAGCCACCGGCCGCGCCTCGTTCAGCGTCTACAGCGGCCGCGATGACATCGACCGATTGGCCGCCGGCCTGCGCGGCGTGCAACGCATCTTCGGCGGCCCCGCCTAGCCACCCACCATCACCGCATCGAGTACCCTGCACAGCCCATGGACGACCTCTACCGCGACGAGATCCTCGAGCACTACCGACAGCCCCACAACTTCGGCACGCTGGATGCGCCAGATGCCGTGTACGAGGGCAACAACCCGCTCTGTGGCGACCGCATCACGATGATGGTGCGCGTCGGGGCTGACGGCACCGTCCACGACGTGGCCTTCAGTGGGCGCGGCTGCGCCATCAGCCAGGCTTCAGCCTCGCTGCTGACCGACGCGGTCAAGGGACGGCCGCTCTCGGACGTGGAGGCCCTCACCAACGGGGACATCCTCGACCTGCTGGGCATCGACATCAGCCCGGCACGCCTAAAGTGCGCGCTGCTCTCGCTCGACACGCTGCACCATGCGCTGCGGGACCGCGCGGCTGCCTCGGCCGCCCGGGCCAGCGACCAGGCCGGGGCCAGCGACCAGGCTGGGGCCAGCGACCAGGCTGGGGCCAGCGACCAGGCCGCGGGCACGCCCGCGTGACCAAGTCTTACCGGGATCTGCTCCGCGATGCCCGGGCGAGCGTCCGCGAGGTGACCCCGGCCGAGACCGAGCTGGCGGCCCTTGGCGGTGCCGTCATCGTCGACGTCCGCGAGGCGAGCGAGTGGGAGCAGGGCTACATCCCGGGTGCTCGTCACGTCTCCAAGTCCTACATCGAGCAGGACATCGAGGGCATCACCCCGGACCGGGATGCGCCGGTCATCCTCTACTGTGCCGGCGGCATCCGCTCTCTGTTCGCGGCCCAGACGCTCATCGCGATGGGCTATCGCGACGTGGCCTCCATGAGCGGCGGCTTCGGGGCCTGGAAGTCGGAAGGGCGGGCTTTCTCGCAGCCGGTCATCCTGAGCAGCGAGCAGAAGCTGCGCTACTCGCGGCACCTGCTCATCCCCGAGGTCGGCGCGGCCGGCCAGGCGAAGCTCCTCAGCTCCCGCGTCCTCTTCATCGGCGCCGGTGGCCTGGGCTCGCCGGCCATGCTCTACCTGGCAGCGGCCGGCGTGGGCACCATCGGCATCGTCGACTTCGACGTCGTGGACGCCTCCAACCTGCAGCGCCAGGTCATCCATCGCCATGACCGGATCGGCATGAAGAAGACGGAGTCGGCCGCGCAGACCATCAGGGAGCTCAATCCGGACGTGCGAGTGGAGACGCACGAGGAGATGCTCGGCCCGGACAACGTGGACCGCCTCATCGCCGGCTATGACCTCATCCTCGACGGCACGGACACCTTCGAGACGCGCTACACGCTCAACGACGCTGCCGTGCGTGTCGGCATCCCCGTCGTGCATGCCTCCGTCTTCCGCTTCGAGGGCCAGCTGACGGTCTTCGTGCCCCACGAGGGCCCCTGCTACCGCTGCCTCTACCCGACCCCGCCGCCGCCGGAGCTGGCACCGGGCTGCTCGGTGGCCGGCGTGCTCGGCGTGGTGCCCGGCGTCATGGGCCTGCTGCAGGCCACGGAGGGCATCAAGGTCCTGCTCGATATCGGGGACTCGCTGGCCGGACGCCTCCTCATCTATGACGCCCTGGACGGCGCCTTCAGCGAGCTGCAGCTGCGGCGTGACCCGCACTGCCCGGCTTGCGGTGACGGTGAGCTGCAGGTGCTGGGTGCCGCCGATGGCGTCTTCACGTTCCCCCTGGCTCCCACGACCACCATGGAGGCGAGTGCATGACCGCGGTCCGCATCCCGCCCGTGCTGCGCGCACAGGCTGGCAACCAGAAGCGGGTGGAGGTGAGCGGTGCCACCGTGGGCGAGGCCCTCGCGTCACTCCTCGAGCAGCACCCGGGCCTGCGCGAGCAGGTCTTCACGGCGGACGGCAGCCTCAATCGTTTCGTCAACGTCTACGTCAACGGCCGTGATGTGCGCTATGAGCAGGGCCTCGAGACGGCGGTCGGCGCCGCGGATGAGGTCATCCTGCTGCCAGCCATGGCCGGAGGCCGGTAGGGCGAGAGGCTCGTGACGGCGACGCAGGAACCGCTGTCCGGCACCGAGGTCGATGCGCTGCGGCCGCACGCCCACGGCGGCAACGCGCGCCACGGAGGCCGCTTCCCGTCCATCGTCGACGCCATCGGCTTCACGCCGCTGGTGGAGGTCCCGAACGTCTGCCCCAATCCCAACGTGCGGCTCTACGCCAAGCTGGAGTTCATGAACCCGACCGGCTCCGTGAAGGACCGTGTCGCCAAGTACCTCATCGAGGACCTGGAGCGCTCGGGCCGCCTGCGGCCGGACTCCATCATCATCGAGCCCACCAGCGGCAACACCGGCATCGGCCTGGCCATGATCGCCCGCCGCAAGGGCTACCGCGTGGCCGCCGTCGTGCCGGACAACGTGACCATGGAGCGGCGCCAGTTGCTGGCGCTCTTCGGCGCGGAGGTCATCGACTCGCCCGGGCACCTGGGCTCCAACGGGGCGATCGCCCTGGCCAAGCACCTCGTGGCCAGGG
>JBFYUV010000250.1:0-8415 GCA_041299865.1 Chloroflexota bacterium | reverse complement strand
GCGCTGTACTCGGCGGCCGACGTGGCCTGGGTCGGGCCGCTTCGCGATGGCATGAACCTGGTGGCCAAGGAGTACGTCGCCTGCCAGCAGCGAGGGTCCGGCGTGCTCGTCCTGAGCGAGTTCGCGGGAGCCGCCCAGGAGCTCGGTGAGGCGTTGCGCATCAACCCCTACGACGAGGAGGGCACGGCCGAGGTCATCCTCCGCGCGATCGAGATGGACGAGGAATCGCGCACCGAGCGGATGGCCGCGCTCCACGAGCGTGTCGTCCGCAACGACGCGGTGGCCTGGGCCGAGCGCTTCATCGACGGCCTCCGCGAGGCCACCAAGGCCTCGCGGCAGGCCACGCGAGACCGGCGTCCGGCGCCCGACCCCGTGGCCCTGGGCGCTGCCTTCGATGCGGCGCGGACCCGCCTCATCCTGCTCGACTACGACGGCACGCTGGTTCCCATCGCCAGGCGACCCCAGGACGTGGTCCCGGGTCGCGACCTCTGCCGGCTCCTGGCCGGCCTCGCGGCCACGCCACGCACCACGGTCGCGGTCATCAGCGGCCGCGGCCGCCCTGACATCGCCCGATGGTTCGGTGACACACCCGGGCTGTGGCTGGCGGCCGAGCATGGTGCCCTGGTGCGGCCTCCCGATGGCTCTGCCTGGGAGCCCCTCAGAGCTGGAGCGGACCTGACCTGGAAGCAATCGGTGCGGCCCGTCCTGGAGCAGTTCGCCGACAGCGCGCCCGGTTCCTTCGTGGAAGAGAAGGAGCTGGCACTGGCCTGGCACTATCGCCTGGCCGACGCCGAGTTCGGGTCCTGGCTTGCCAACGAGCTGGTGGCCACGCTGGAGAACCTGCTGGCCGGGACCGAGGCGACGGTCCTCCACGGCAGCAAGGTCGTGGAAGTCCGTTTCGCATGGGCCAACAAGGGTGAGTTGGCTGGCCGACTCAGCGCTGGCGCCCGGCGGGGAGCGCTGATCATGGCCATCGGGGATGACCGCACGGACGAGGACATGTTCGCCCGTCTGCCGCGCCGCGCCTGGACCATCCGGGTAGGCGCGGGGCCGACGACGGCGCGGTTCCGGCTGGCCGGCCCGGCCGCGGTCCTGGGACTGCTGCACCTCGTGCTCGATCGGCCGGGCACACCAGCCGCGATGTAGTGCGCCTCAGGCTCTGACGCCGTTGGCGACCTGCTGGCGCAGGAGGTAGGCGTAGCCCCCCAGGCCCAGGCCGGCCACGATGAGCACGATGCCGAGCAGCTTGAAGATGCTGTCCACGGCCGACGAGCCGGCGGCGCCGGCGAAGAGCAGCACCAGGCCGGCCAGCGCGAGCAGCCCGTTGACCACCAGTGCGAGCAGCGGCAGCGCAGCATCCGAGCGCCGACGGATGAAGGATCCGGCGATGCCGGCCGTGCCGAAGACGAGGAAACCGATGCCGACCACCACGGCCATGGCAGCCGCCACGGCATCCGTGGCTGAGGCGAAGACGGTGGCCACGATGGTCACCAGGCCGACCGTGACGCCCGATCCGGACCTGAAGGCCGCCAGGGTCAGGAGGTCCGGGCGCACCGTGCCGCGCCACAGCTGGAAGGTCGTGATGAGCGCACCGAGCAGCAGGATGAGACCCATCGAGAGCAGGGTCACGCTCGAGCCGCCAAGAGGCTCGAAGAGGAAGAGCAGTCCCAGGATGACGGCAGCGACCCCCTCCGCGGCCACGATCGTCCACGACGTGCGCGAGCTCCACGGAGAGCCACGCTCGATGAGGTCCTCCGTGAACGCGGTGGCCCGCGCCACGCCCGCCTGAGCGGCCGGAGCGGGTCCGTCTTCAGCGATCGGTGGCGGCGTGGCGGTCATCAGCGATGCCCTCCTGTGATCGACTCGGTCCCGCCATGCTAGCGCGACGGAGCTGCGGTCAGCGGCGGTTAGCCGGCCGGGCTGGCGGCCGGCTCGGCCGACGCCTCGGCATCGGACCCGGCATCGGACCCGGCTGGCGCATCCGACGGCTCGCCTCCGGTCTCCGCGTCAGCGCCCCCGGCTGCCACCACCGCGGCATCGATGGCCGCGATGGCCTCCTCGAAGTTCTGGAACTCGAGCAGCCGGCCGTCCAGGACGAGCGACGGCGTGCTGGAGATCCCGAGCGCGCCGGCATCCCGCCGTGACTCGGCCTCGATCCGGGCGAAGCGCTCGCGGGCCTTGTCAAGGACCAGGCCGGCCCTGAAGGCCTCCATGTCCAGGCCGGCTGCCTCAGCCATCGCCAGCAGTCGGTCCAGCTCATAGCTCCCCACGTTCTCGCCCAGGAGGTTCGCGAAGAGGTAGTCGTGGAAGGGCCAGAACCCGTTCTGCTCCGCGGCCAGGTCGGCAGCCACGGCGGCCCAGTGCGATTCATCGCCCAGGAAGGCCAGGTTCCGGAAGGTCAGGCTTGCCTTGCCCGTCTCCACGTACTCCGAGACGATGAGCGGCTTGATCTGGAGTGCGAAGCGCTGGCAGAAGGGGCACTGCCAGTCCTCCCAGACCTCGATGGCCACCGGCGCGTCGGGATCCCCCAGCGTGTAGCCGTCGGCCAGCTCCGCCGGCGAGACGACGGACGGCGCCACGATGGGCGGCAGCGTCACCAGGGGCGCCCAGGTGAGCTCCGGTTCCGGGGCGTCCTGGGCACCGGTCGCGGCCGCGCCGCTGACCGCCAGCAGGCCGGCCAGGAGCAGGGACGTGACCGAGGTGAGGCCAGCGCGGCGGCTCGGGCTACGTAGGGTACGGGTCATGGTGGTCCTCAGTACAAGGTGGCAAGCCCCAGCATAGACCGGGGCCCCGGTCTTGCGTGACCGGGGCCCCTGGAGCAGGGTAGGATGGCTCCGAGGCTAGTCGTCGTCCTCGGGCTCTTCGGTCTCCGCGGCGTCCATGTCCCCGCCGTCGTCATCGCCCATGGCGTCGTCGGTGTCGTCGTCATCCATGTCCTCAGCCATCCCCATGTCCATGGGGCCCATGGCCTGGACAGGCACCATCACGGTCTGTGGCTCGGCGTTGGCGAAGTCGAGCGAGAGCTCGATCTGCTCACCTTCCACGAGCGGCGCCACGAGGTCGATGAGCATGACGTGATAGCTGCCCGGCTTGAGGACGGCTTCGGCTCCGGCCGGGATGGGCACCTCCTCGACGGGTGCCATGGCCATCGTGCCGTCCTCCGCCTGCGTGGTCTGGTGAATCTCCACGGTCTCCGCCGCCGGGCTGCTGGCGCCCACCAAGGCGTCATCGGCCTCGGTGTTGTTGACGATGACCATGAAGGCGGCCCCCGCCAGCTCCATCATCGGCGACTCGCGCGACCAGGCACCCACGACATGGAGACCGGGGCCCAGCGAAGCGGGATCCAGGGAGGCCATCGGCGCTGCCGACCCCATCGGTGCTGCCGATGCCATGGCGTCGTCATCATCCTGGGCGGCCACCGGGCCGATGCCCAGCGCCACGCTGGCGGCCACCGCCATCACCGGCAGCAGCACGAACCGCTTGCTTCGATCCACGTGCATTCCCTCCTGTGGTGCGTGGTAGTCCGCTCCAGGTCGCCGACCTGGGCTGCCCCCTGGTGGCTCAGCCGGCCTGGAGCGTCGAGATGTCAGCGGCGATGTCCGCTGCTGGGGTGCCAAAGGGGTAGATGCGTCGCAGCTGACCCTCGCCGTCGATGAGGTAGACGTTGGCCGTGTGCGACATGGTATAGCCCGCTCTCGATGAGGTCTCCACGCGGGCGTACTTCACGTCATAGCCGTCCGCGGCCCGCCGGATGGCACCGGGGCTGCCGGTCACGGCGTGGAAGCCCTCGGGGAAGTACTCCGTCCACGAAGCCAGGAACTCCGGCGTGTCCCGCTCCGGGTCCACCGAGACGAACACGGCCCGCGTCTCCGGCGCTGCCTGGAAGACGCCGAAGATCTCGCCGATCGTGGCGGGGCAGACGTCAGGGCAGTGCGTGTAGCCGAAGAACACGAGGGTGGCAGTACCCGCGTGGTCGGCCAGGCTGAAGGGCGTGCCGTCGGCGTTGACGAGGCCCTCCAGCGGCGGTGCAGGCCGCGGACTCTCGAGCCCGGCCGGGGGCGCCGCGGACGAGGCGATGGGTGGTGTCGAGGCCACCGGCGGAGTCGCCGCTATCGGTTGAGCCGACGCCACGGGCGGAGCCGAGGCGGGCGCGGCGGTCACGGTCACTCCCGTCGACGTGTCCGGCGAGCCCGGTCCCGATGCCTCGTTCGAGGTGCAGGCGACGGTCGCCAGGAGCAGCGCGGACAGGATGGCGAGCGAGGTCGTGGCGCGGCGGCTGATCACAGTGGGCTCTCGTGCGGACCGTGTCCCTGCGCGGTCGTCGCGCAGCTTCGTCGGTGCTCTGACGAGTCTAGGACAAGTGGCCGCCGAACCGCTCCGGCACCTGCCCACATCTGCCCAGCCGCGGTCGCGTGGTCATCCTTCCGACTGGCGTACCCTTGCCATGGCCGCGGGAGGGACCACGGTCCCCGGAGGCCAGGTCAGTCGAACGGAGGGAGTGCATGTCCAGGTCGGTGAGCGAGCTTGCGCGCGAGATCATCGCCCGACTCGAGCGCGGTGAGCCGCTGGACGAGGCGCTCACGCTGGCGCTGGCCGGCGGCGAGGTCGACGAGCAGACGCGCCTGGAGCTCGAGACCGCCGGGCTGCGCGCCGCTGTCGTTCACGAAGCCTTCCATGATCTGCTCGACTGGCACGCTGACTTCGGCGGCCTCGTCGAGTTCGCCGAGATCGACGATGCCATCCACCGTACCGCCGAGCGCATCGGGCACGACTTCGAGCAGGACGCGCCAGAGCACGGCGTCGACAGCGGCTCCCGGCTCGTTCACTGAGCGGCCGACCGACCGTCGGGATCCTCACCCGACCGCAGATGGCCAGCCGGTACCCTGCTGCTGATCGCGCGGCAGGCATCATCAGGACTGCGTAGCCCGGCGGTACCAGGCCCCGCCAGCCATTCGGATGACGACGGGCCCTTGTCGTGGGGTCTACCATGCGAAGCCTCGAGGCGGGCACGCTGACCCCCACTTGCCCAGGGCGCGCATCATCTCGAGCAGAGGGAGTGGAGCCATCATCCTGCCTGACGCCCGCTCGAGCGCCTGGACATGGGTGGCCGTACGCGCTGTGGTGGCGCTGTGCGCCGTGACCCTGCTGGCCAGCGGCGCGTTGGCATCTCCTGACGCCGTCACGGCCACGGAGCTCGGCAACCAGATCTCCAGCGGTCGACGGAGCCAGGCCTACTTCGAATCGATCATGCTCGCGCAGGACGCTGCCATCGCCCGGCTCAAGGGACAGATGCACGTGACGCACCGCGCGCTGAAACAGGCCAGGCGAGGCGTCACCCAGGGCAAGCACGCCCTGCGTGACACTCGCGAGGGCGTCGGGGAGCGGAGCAGGCGCCTGGCCGAGCTGGAGGCGCTGTACGCCGGGATGCCTGTCGAGCTGATCCCGGAAGACTATGCCGATCGCCTGCGCGCCGCCCGTCGCGAGCTCGCCCAGGCGAAGAGTCGACGCGTGCAGATCGGACGGCATCTGCGCACCGCGATCCGCCAGCGGCACGCCCGGCAGTACCGCCTCGGCGCCCTGAAGCGGCAGCGCAGCGCCGCGATCTCACGACGTGAATCGGCCGAGGGCGGGCTGGGTGCCTACATCGTGGAGCTGACGCGCCTGGCCCAGCTGCGCGCCGAGAACCAGAGCGACGTGCGGCTCACCACCACCACGGGCTTCACATGGCCCAGCGTGGGCCGCCTCAGCCAGACCTATGGCTGCACCGGATACCGCCTCAACCCGCGCCGGGGCTCGTGCGCGCACTTCCACGACGGACTGGACATCGTGGCCGGCTACGGGTCCCGCGTCAGCTCGGCGGCGGACGGCGTCGTTGCCTACGCGGGCTGGAACCCCTGGGATGAGAGCGGCCGGGCGTGGCTCATGGTGGTCAGCCATCCGGATGGCTACGTGACCCGCTACGGCCACCTGCTGCCGGGCCCGATCGCCCGTGTCGGCCAGTTCGTGCGGCAGGGCGAAGCCATCGGCCGCATGGGCAACACCGGTCGTAGCACCGGCACGCACCTGCACTTCGAGCTGCTGCACGGCGGCACGACGGTCAGTCCGTTGACGTACCTGCCCGCCGGTATGGTGACCGTGAAGGTCGCTCGGAATGCCGACAAGCGCGGCCAGGACAGGGGCAGGGACAGCCACCGCGGAGCCAGGTCACGGACGTCGGCGAAGCGCGATGCCGACCGTGGCGCAGCTCGTCGGCCGGGTCGCGACCGCGACGATCGACGCGGCACGCGGACCGCTGCCGACGGCGGTCTCGGCGTGCTCGGTCTCGAGGTCGCGGTGGCGGCTGCCACACGGGCGGGCGTGGCAGCGGATGGCAGCGCACCGACAGCCGAGTCGCCGCTCGATCGCGGCCGGGCGTCTGATGCCCGGCCATTCAACGAGAGCCTCGTCGATACGCAGGCGTCGGTCTGCCTGTCGCCTCTCGACGTGCCTGACGAGGCTGACGCCATGGCGGCGGGCCAGTCAGGCCCCGCTTCGGACGCCGTTGGGTCGGACGTCGTGAGTCGCCTGGACGAGGCGGCAGATCGCTGTGCAGTCGTCCGCCCGGCGGTGGCCAGCGCGGCGACCGTCCGCGAGAGTGCCGCTGCTGACCGTACGGCCGGCCGCGAGACATCCGCTGCGCCCTCGGCTGGCCGCGAGGAGTCCGGGACACCGTCGGCAGCTGCCCGACGCGACCTCGGGGTGCCGCAGCCAGAACGGGGCACGTCGCCCGTCCCCGCCTGATCTCCTTCGGCCCAGCCTTCGCTGCAACCGTTGCCCGGGCCTGGTCATCGACCCGCCCACGCTGATGGCTGGTAAGGGCTAGGCTTCCACCGCAGGCGCGGGTTCCGCGACCTGCCAGCAGATGATCGGAGGTCGGGATCTTGGACGCACATCCGCGGCTGCACCTGCGCCGTCGCCACGCCGCCTCACTCGGGTCGGCCGCCGTGCTGGCCCTGCTCGCGACCTGCCTGCCCGCCATGGTCCTGGCCCAGGATCCGTCGGGGGCTCCCTCCGCCCAGCCCGTAGCCGCGGAGGCGACGCCCGGCCCGGCGTTCCCGACCACCCTGGCCGGCGCGGACCTCGATGTCCAGACCTACAGCGGTGAGCAGTGGCTCGCCCAGTTCGATGACGGCACGGCGGAGAACGAGGCCTTCGCGGCGGACACCGAGGCTCTGCTCGCCTCGCTGGGCAAGGGGATCGCCGACCTGACCGTGACATCTGCCCTGGCCGAGCCGACGCCTGGCACCCAGGCGATCGTCCTGGCGCTCCAGGTCGAGGGTGCCGAGGCACGTGACTTCGCCCCCGAGGCCGTCAAGCTGCTGCTCGGTGACGTCAACGAGCCCGGGTTGGCGCTGCGGCCGCTGGGCAGCCGTTGGGTCCTGCGCGTGGTCGACACGGCCGTCCCGGGCGTCTACCCGCGCACGGTGTACCTGGACGGCGACACGGCCTGGATCGTCGGGGCCGACGAGGGCTACGTGGTCGAGCTGCTGGAGCAGCTTCCCTCACAGTCGTACTCTGAGTCGACCGGGGATGCGGTGCTCGCCGGGCAGCTGCCCGTGGTCCTGGACGGTCGTCGCCGGACCGGTCTCTACGAAGCCAGGGAGCCGCTCTTCCTGCCGGGGTTGGAGCTGCGCACGGGGCCAGCCCTGGAGGCCTGGCTGCTGGGCCTCTACCTCGAAGACGGCCTCACCCCCACTGACCTCGTGGGCGCCATCGCCTGGTGGGGCATCGACAGCAGCGAGGAGAGCGTGGAGGTGGAGGGCTACCAGGTCCCGGATGGCTCGCCGGAACTGGTCGAGAGCCTTCGCTCCGAGGTCTTCCTGGGTGACGGTCAGGCGCTGCCCGACGAAGTGAGCCGTACCGACCAGGAGGTGGGCGGCCGTCAGGTCACCACCTTCGACTTCGGCTACTCGAAGCAGCACGTCTTCAGCAGTGGCGACACCGTCTGGGTCGTCACCGACCACGCCGGGGAGCCGGCCATGGCTGAGGAAGCCATCGCGGCGCTGCCGTAGCCACCTCCACGGACGAACGCCGGCGCCGGCAGCGAGCCGCTGGGCTCGCCGGACCGGCGCCGAACTGGGGGGTGGGGGATCGCTACTGGGCAGCCGGCAGGTTGCCGCTCACGTCGGCCACCCACCAGATGTCGTTGACGCCCTGGCCGGTGGTCTGGCCGGCCTCGGTGTCACCCTGCCAGTAGTAGAGCGGGCGACCGTCGTAGGTGACCTGGGTCGAGCCGTCCGTGCCTGTGATGAGTCCGATGACTCCGCTGACGCCCTCTCCAGCGGCCACGGTGCTGCCCGCTTCCACGCTGACGGGCGGCCAGGCGGCCAGGCAGTCGCCCTCGCAGACGCTCACGCCGGGCGTGGTGTCAGCTGC
>JBFYUV010000249.1:0-19473 GCA_041299865.1 Chloroflexota bacterium | reverse complement strand
TGGGCGCCCCGGCACAGCCCGCACGCTCTCGGGACGGCCGGAGGCCCTGCTCGCCCGGGCGCGCATCGGCCGCACGCTGCTGTCGCTCGTCAAAGCCGACCGGCGTGCGAGGCTGGCCGCCGCAGCTGACCTGATCGCGGACGCAGCCCTCGTCGATGCCGCGATGCGGGATGCAGTGGCTCCCTCTGCCGCGCGGCTGGAGCCAGTCGAACGGCGTCGCGCCGTGCTCGTCATCATCGACGCCTGGCGCGAGCTGGGTCGTGACCTCGCCGTGGCTGCCAGCGGTGCCGGGGGCGACGGTCGTGGCGTTCGGGACCTCGACCAGCTCGAGGAGCTGCTGGCCCTGGGTCGATGCGTCGACAGGCCTGCCCTGCACGCGTTCCTCGATCGCCTGGACCGCCTCATGTTGGCCATCGACGGCTACGCCAACCCCGAGTTGACGTTGGACCACCTGCTGCTGGCTTGGCCACGAGCTGTCGACCCGGCCTCCCGGCGCGTCGCGTGAGCAGGCCGCAAGGCCCCCTCAGCCGTCTCGTGGCCATCGCCCGGGGCCGCGTGCAGGGCGTGGGCTACCGCTGGTTCGTCGAACGTGAGGCCTCGCAACTGCGACTCGATGGCTGGGTCGCCAATCGCTCCGATGGCAGCGTCGAGGTCGTGGCCGAAGGGCGCGCCGATGAGCTCGAGCGCCTGGTCGTGGCCCTCTGGGAGGGGCCTGCCGCGGCCGACGTCAGCGAGGTCGATGTCCGCCATGAGCCGGCCCGAGGCAACCTCGTGGGCTTCGCCATCCGCAGCGGAGCGCATCGCGGCGACTGACCCCCGCTGCTATCGTGGCGCTGATGGATTTCCGGATCGCGCGCCAGGCACGGGACCGTTACGGATTCGAGGAGCACCTCTTCTCCACGGACGGCGAGGCCATCGTCATCGAGGCGGCACGTGCCATGGCCCTCGCGGAGCGCTTCGTGAGCGAGCGTGACGCGCGGGCACGCGCCGCCTCGGAGATCGCAGCCATCGGCCTGATCCACGAGCTCGGCCATCGTGCCGTGGCAGTCGAACGGCGCAACGACCCCCGCGCCGGCGGGCCTCTGGCGCGGGGTCTTCTGGCTCTCGACACCCGGCTCGGCAGCGACCGCGTCGACGGCAGCCTGGCGGCCTTCGAATCGGCCTTCCCGTCGCTCCCGGTGTACCGCGACGAGCTGAGCGTCAACGAGTGGCTGTCGCGCGCCAGGGGCTCGGTGCCCGGACGCGAGGCGGGCCTGGAGGAGCTGGCGCTGGCCTCGATCGGCGCAGACAACCCGGCTGCGGCCGCCTACCGTGAGCTCATCGACGACACGTGCCTCGCCGAGGCCGCCCAGCGCCGCCTGGTCGACGCCCTTGCGGGCGCGGACCTTGCCGCCGACGAACCCGACCCGGACCGGGCAGCACCCGCGCGCACGCTTCTGGGCCGGCTGCGTGAACCCATCCTGGCCGCCCCACAGTCGCTGGCTGCGCAGTTGCGCTGGATCCGCCTCCACTGGGCCGGCTGGCTCGACGACGCCGACCTGCACATCATCGACCGCTCGCTGGGCCTTCTCGACGAGGTCGAACGCGCCGCCTGGCTGCGCGCCCGTCGCGCCCCCGGCGGCGGCGCTGCCGACGCCTTCGATGCCGCCGGCCTCCGCCTGCTCGACGAGGAGCCGGAGGCGTTCAGCACGGACCGCGACTGGATGGCGGAGCTGGTCCTGGTGGCCAAGTCCACCTACGTCTGGCTGGCGCAGCTGTCCGACGCCTATGGGCGAGACATCCGTCGTCTCGACCAGGTTCCTGATGCGGAGCTCGACGAGCTCAGCGCGCGGGGCTTCACGGGTCTCTGGCTCATCGGCCTCTGGGAGCGCAGCTCGGCCTCGCGACGCATCAAGCAGATGCGCGGCAACCCCGACGCCATGGCTTCCGCGTACTCGGTGGCCGACTACCGCATCGCCGACGACCTGGGGGGTGACGACGCCTGGCGCGACCTGCGCGACCGGGCCGCGGCGCGTGGCATCCGTCTCGCTGCTGACATGGTGCCCAACCACATGGGCATCGACTCAGACTGGGTCGTGGAGCACCCGGAGCGCTTCGTCTCGTCGCCCTATCCGCCCTTCGAGGCCTATGCCTTCACGGGCGCGGACCTCTCGTCGGACGACCGCGTGGTGATCCAGATCGAGGACCACTACTGGGATTCCTCCGACGCGGCGGTGGTCTTCAAACGCATCGACCGGGCGACCGGCGAGACGCGCTTCATCTACCACGGCAACGACGGCACGAGCTTCCCCTGGAATGACACGGCCCAGCTGGACTACCTGCAGGCCGACGTCCGCGAGGCCGTCATCGGGCAGATCCTGGAGGTCGCGCGCCTCTTCCACGTCATCCGCTTCGACGCCGCCATGGTGCTGGCGCGACGCCACATCCAGCGCCTCTGGTATCCGCTGCCCGGCCACGAGGCCGGCATCCCGTCCCGCTCCGCGGCGGCCCTGCCGGCAGCCGAGCTGGCACGCCGCATGCCCACGGAGTTCTGGCGCGAGGTCGTGGACCGTGTCGCCGCCGAGGTGCCGGACACGCTGCTGCTGGCCGAGGCCTTCTGGCTGCTGGAGGGCTACTTCGTGCGCACGCTGGGCATGCACCGTGTCTACAACAGCGCCTTCATGCACATGCTGCGCGACGAGAAGAACGCCGGCTACCAGCAGGTCATCCGCGAGACGGTGGCCTTCGACGCCCGCATCCTGGGCCGCTATGTCAACTTCATGAGCAATCCCGACGAGCGCTCGGCCATCGACCAGTTCGGCAGCCACGACAAGTACTTCGGAGTGGCCACGATGCTGGCCACCCTGCCCGGCCTGCCCATGTTCGGCCACGGGCAGGTGGAAGGCTTCAGCGAGCAGTACGGCATGGAGTTCCGCCGACCGCAGCGCGATGAGTCGCCCAACGAGGGGCTCGTGGAGCGCCACCGGCGTGAGGTCTTCCCGCTCCTGCGGGAGCGCTGGCGCTTCGCCGGTGCCAGCGGCTTCCGACAGCTCGCGGCCTTTGACGGCGGGGCTGAGGTAGCCGACGTGTTCGCCTACGCGAATCGCGCTGAGCATGGCCCCGCTGATGCCGTCGAGCGTCGCTCGCTGGTCGTCTTCCTGAATCGCTACCCACGCGCCCAGGTGCGCATCCCCGGTGTGGCTGAGGTGCTGGGCCTGGCCGGAGGCCCGAGCGACTTCCTCATCCTGCATGACCAGCGCAGTGGCCTCGACTATCTGCGCGGTCTCGACGACCTGCGTGCGCACGGCCTGGAGCTTTCGCTCGACGGCTACGCCTGCCACGTCTTCCTCGGCTTCGAGGAGGTCTCTGACGCCGCCGGCGCCGGCTGGGGCGATCTGGCCATGCGTATCGGACTCGGCGGCGTCCCCGACGCTCACCTGGCGCTTCGGCGCCAGCGCGAGGAGCCCGTTCGGGCGGCAGTGGCTGCCGTCCTCGCCACCCGCCTCGCCCAGGAGGCCTTCCTGCCCGTGCCGGAAGGCCCGGCCCGGGCTCTGCCGGAGGGCCCGGCCCGGGTTCCGACTGCGCAGGCACCTGGGGCCCCGGCTGCCCCGGTCGCGGATGCCGAGCTTGCGGGTATCGAGCTTGCGGATGCCGAGCTTGCGGATGCCGAGCTGGCGGCCTCTCTCGCGGACCTTGCCGCGGTGTTGGGGACAGACGGCGCGTCCCCCACATCGATCGCGACGATGGCTCGACTGGTGCGCCTCGCGCGCGGAGTGCGGCCCCGTCTCGTGGCCCAGGCCGTGGCCGGCTCGCTCCTTGGGATCGCCATCGGCGAGGCCGCCTGCGGTGGCGACCGCGCCCGGAGCCTCGAGGCCTTTGACGACTGGGAGGCAGCCGCAGCCGTGGGCGACCTGGCCCGCCGGGCCGGCAGCAGCGACGCCCAGGCCTGGCGGTCGGTGGAGCTGGCGCGCGCCCTCCTGGCCCTGCCGCCCGGCGCGCTCGCCGAGGCAGCCGCCGCCACGGGACTGCCCGCCACCTGGTTCGAACAGCCTGCGGTCCGCGCGGCGAGCGGCTGGAACGAGTGGCAGGGCGCACGCTACCTCTCCCAGGAGGCCTGGGCCGAGCTCCTCGAGACGCTGGCTGCTCGGGATGCGCTGCTGGGCGAGGCCGCGACCGAAGCGGCAGCCGCCGGAGCGGCAGCCGCCGAGCTCAGGCGACGCGCGGCGTCGTCGGGCTACCGCCTGGCCGGCTCCACCGAGGGCACCGCGGCCTCATCGCAGGACTGACGGTGGATCGCCTCGGCGACTTGGTGGCGGACATCACGACCTGCCGTCGCTGCCCACGCCTGGTGTCCTGGCGGGAGGAGGTCGCCGAGCGCCACGTGGCGCGCCATCGGGACGACGTCTACTGGGGCCGCCCGGTGCCCGGCTTCGGCGATCCACAGGCGCGGCTGCTCCTGCTCGGACTCGCGCCTGCGGCGCACGGCGGCAACCGCACCGGCCGCGTCTTCACCGGCGATAACCCGGGTGGCTCAGGCGAGCTGCTCTTCGAGGCCCTGCATCGGGCCGGCTACTCGCCACGTCCCCGCTCCCTGGGGGCCGGCGACGACCTGCGGCTCGCGGATGCCTACATCGCGGCTGCTACGCGCTGCGCGCCGCCGGGCAACAAGCCCACCACGGTCGAGCGTGACAACTGCCTGCCCTTCCTCGTCCGTGAGCTGCGCCTGCTGCCCGAAGTGCGGGTGGTGCTGGCCCTCGGTGGCTACGCCTGGTCGGCGGCCCTGCTGGCGCTGGCCGAGCTGGGGTTCCGAGCCCCCCTTCGTCCACGTTTCGGGCACGGCGCGGAGGCCCGAGTGGGCCCCTACACGCTCCTCGGCTGCTACCACCCCAGCCAGCAGAACACCTTCACGGGCCGGCTCACGCTGGCCATGCTGGACGAGGTCCTGGCGCGCGCACAGGCGCTGACCGAGGGTCCCTGAGCCACTCGTCGATCGCCTTCCGGGCTGCCCGCGAGGACCACCCGCCGCCCTGCCACGCGGTCCTTCATGGAAAAGCTGACTCACTTGGTGACAATTAGCTGCGACGGGCGCACAATGCCGAGCGCAGACGGGACGGGGAGCTCTTCGCTCCGGGGGGAACGATCGCCCACGAGAAGGAGAGCTGGATGAGGACCAGGGATGGACTCGCGCTCGCGAGCGCAGTCGCGGCTATCGCATTGCTGGGCGCCCCAGCCGCAGCCCAGGGACCTACCGTCGAGGTGCTCGCAGAGGGCCTGAATGCACCCCGAGGCCTGTTGGTCGCGCCTGATGGCAGCATCTGGGTCGCCGAGGCGGGTGCCGCCGGCGACACGTGCATGGAGACGCCCCGCGGCGAGGCCTGTTACGGCCCCAGTGGCGCGGTGGCCAAGATCGCCGACGGCAGCGTCGAACGTGTCATCGAGGGCCTCACGTCGGCTGGCGCCGGGCCTGAGATCGGGGGCATCTCGGACATCGCCCTGGCTGAGGATGGCACCCTCTACCTGCTCATGAACCTGGGCGACGATCCTGCCGCCCGCGCCGGGATGCCGCCTGAGTTCGCGAGCGCCGGCTGGCTCATGAAGGCGGCGGCCGACGGCACCACGGAGCCCGTCGCTGATATCGCCGCTTTCGAGTCGTCTGACAACCCCGAGCCCGCGGTGGTCGACTCGAACCCCTACTCCGTGGCTGTCACGGACGGTGGTTTCGTCATCGCGGATGCCGGCGGCAACGACCTGTTGATGGTGGACGAGAGTGGTGTCGTCTCGCTCATCGCGACGTTCCCGCCCTTCGAGGCCATGTTCCCGGCTGAGATGCTGGCGGCCATGGGCCCGCCCCCGGAGGGCGAGGGTGGCCCGCCTGCCGAGGCTTCCGAGAGCTCGGCTCCGGAGGACGCCGAGGCCATGGAGAGTGCCGCGCCGGCCGAGGGTGAGGCACCCGCCGAGGGCGAGGCACCTGCCGAAGGTGAGATGGTGCCCCTGCCCGTGGAGTGGGTGCCCACGTCCGTCGTGGTCGGGCCCGATGGCGCCTACTACGTCGGCCAGCTGACCGGTGGTCCCTTCCCCATCGGCGGTGCGTCCGTGCTGCGGGTCGACCCGGCCACGGGCGAGACCAGCACCTACGCGACCGGCTTCACCAACATCATCGACATCGCCTTCGGCCCGGACGGCACGCTGTACGTGGCCGAGATCGTGCACGACGGCCTTATGGGCTTCTTCGCCGCTGGCGCTGCACCCGTGGGGGCGCTGCTGAGCGTCGCACCCGGCGGCGGCGATCCGCAGGTCCTCATCAACGACGAGTCCTTCATGGCTCCCGGCGGCCTGGCTGTCGGCAGCGACGGCGCCATCTTTGCCTCGCTCAACACGCTGGCGCCCGGAGCGGGGAGCGTGGTGAAGATCACGCCGTAGTCACAACCCCGCGCTGACCACGACGGCTCGTCCCTGCCGGGGCGGGCCGTCGACCGTGTCCGGGCCGCAGCAGCCGGCCGTGCCTGCTGCGAAGGACGCTCATGGAAGGCCGCCGCAGCCTTACCGGCGCGTGGTCTGCGGTCGCTCCTCGCACGACCCGCGATCAGGCCAGGTCGCGAAAGTTCGGCCAGAGCGACAGGTCGAAGTCCGGCGCCATCTCGAGGAGTTGGCGCACGTCGTCCTCGAACGTCTCGACCAGGTCGGCCGGCTCGTCGAGGGCCTTGGGTGAGGGTCGCTTCTTGCTCACGTTGACAGGCTTGCCGAGGATCGATTCGTCGGGCAGCCACTCGTCGAGGCCCAGGAACTCGAGCGTGCGCAGGTACTGGCCGGCCGGGTCGGCGAGGCACTGCTCGAACTGCAGGATGAGCACACGGTCGCGCCCGAAGGCTTCCACGTAACGGCTCAGCGAGAAGGCATAGAAGGAGCGCGCGTAGGCGTCCTTGCGGCCAGCCCACAGGTTGAGGGACTTGCCGCGGTTCTCCTTGCGCTTCTGCCACTGGCCCACGCCGGAGCGGTAGCGCTCCACGGGGTCGCGCAGCTGGACCAGGAGCCGGGCATCAGGTGCCACCGCCTTCATGGTGTCCACGACGCCCGGCACGCTCATGTAGCGCGGCGTCCACTCGCCCGTGATGGCGCCCTCCGGTCGCGGGAAGAAGCGGTAGTACGACTCGCGGTCGGCCTCGTACATGGGACGCCAGCCGAGGCGTGTCAGCTGGTGGGTCTCCTTGAGCTCGCCCACCACGCCCGGATGCCGGGCGATGAGCTTCCACCAGAAGGTGGTGCCGGCTTTCTGGACGCCGATGCCGATGTAGTCGGGCGGGCCGATGCGCCAGCCCTCCGGAACGGGCGGCGGGGTCTTGCCGGTGGCGCTCCTGGGCTTGCCGGTCGCTGCGCCGGCACGCCTGCGGCGTGCAGGAGCGGCGCCCGGACGCACGAGCCGCTTGATCCGCCGCAGCACGCTCATGCGGCGGGCCCGGGCGCGCGCTGGTCAGTCATGACCGTGAAGGCTGCGTCGTTCGTGCATCGGCGCGAGTGTGCCACGGGAGGGCGCCGCCATGTCGGGGGGTCGGGGCGACCGTCGTTCAGCCCGGGATGTCCCGCCGCTCGAAGAGCCACACGCTGGCTCCGAGGAGCGCGGCCGTGAGCAGGGCCAGGATCCCGGCTGAGACCACGTCAGGCCCGTTGGAGAGCGGGTCAGAGCCGTTGTAGTGGTACCACGGCGAGAGCCCGGCCAGGCTCTCCAGGGACTCCGAGAGCGGCAGGAACGAGGCCACCACGTAGGCCAGGAACGCGGCCCCCGCCGCCAGCAACAGGCTCAACATGCGCCGCCCCGTGATGACCGAGAGCAGAAGCGCCAGGCCACCGGCAGCCGTGCCCAGGAGTGCCAGGTGCAGGCTCACGGCCAGGACGTCCGAGGCCGCCACGGGCAGGTCGGCCACGAGGGCGCCGATCCACACCCCGAGGCCGGTGAGCAGTGAGGCCAGCGCCACGTGCACGAGCATGGCCAGCGCCTTGTCCGTCGCCAGGTGGCGGCGCGAGACCGGGTTGATGGCCAGCAGGCCCATCGAGCCGGCCTCGATCTCGCCCGCCAGGGCCTTCGAGGCCGAGGCGATGGCGACCCAGATGACCGCCGCCGGCGCCATCATCGAGTACATCTCGCCGTTCAGGAAGCCGGCCGGTGTGGCCATGTCCGCACCGCCGAGGAAGCTCGTGAACTCCTTGGGGATCATGGCCATCATCTCGCCGATGCTGTCCTGCATGGGCACGAACATGGGACCCAGCATCAGGCCCATGAGGCCCATCAGGCCGCCAGCCACGATAGCCGTGGGCAGGCGGTCGGCGACGGCCTTGCTGAAGGGGCCCATGAGCGCCACTCGCTGCCAAGGGCGAACACGGGTGAGCGGTGCGCTGTGCATGCTCAGACCCGCAGGTCCCGCCGACGGAGACCGACGAAGCTGGCGGCGAAGAGCGCCCCCGCGGCCGCCACGGCGATGGCGAGGAGCAGCGGGTCGACGCCACTCCGCAGCGCGTCCGCCCCGGCATAGAGCTGCCACGGCGAGAGGCGCGCCACGTCCGCCAGATCCTCGACGATGGGCAGCCAGGTGTTGGCGACATAGGACACCACGGCCGTGATGCCGGCCACACCCAGGCCCAGCGCCGACGATCCCGTCCAGGCGCTCACGGCCAGTGCCAGCGAGCCAAAGAGCAGCGCCAGGGCCGCGAGGTGCACGCTGGCCGCCAGGGTGTCCTGGCCCTCCATGTCGATGGCCACCAGGTCCGCGATGACGTCGATGCCCAGCCAGACGGCGACCACGATGAGCAGGACGCCCATCATGGCCACCGTGGCCTTGGCCAGCAGCACCCGTCCACGGCTGATGGGGTTGGCCAGCAGCAGCGCCAGCGTGCCGTCCTCCTCCTCGCCGACGGCGGCGCCCGTGCCCATGGCGATGGCGTAGACGAGCAGCACCAATGGGCTCACGAGCGTGAACATGGCCATGCCCACCAGGCCCGCCACGGAGCCCATGGACTCGCCATAGACGACGCGCAGCCACTCCGGCATGTCCTCCATGAGCCCCAGGTAGCCCTCGCCGAACTCCGCGTACATGGGCAGCGCCACCCCGGCCATGACGAGCAGGACGGCCATGGCGGCCACGGTCCAGAGGAGTGCGTCGCGGGCGCTCCTGGTGAAGACGCTAGCCAGCATCTGGAGCGCTGCCGTTCGCGTCGCCGCGGTAGTAGGCCAGGAAGATCTCCTCGAGGTCCGCCTCGCGGCTGTTGAGGTTGACGACCTGGTGCTCCAGGGCCACGCGCAGCAGGGCGTTGACCGAGCCCTCGAAGGAGACACTCAGGCCGTGTCCGTGGGCCTCAACGCTGCGTACGCCTGGCACGGCACGGAAGGCGTCCGTGCTGACCGGCGCTTCGAACTCGAGGTCCAGGCGCCGGATGGCCTTGTCCTTGAGGGTGTCGATGCGCTCGACGACGATGAGGCGACCCTCGCGCAGGATGCCCACGCGGTCGGCCACGCGCTCGACCTCTGACAGGCTGTGGCTGGAGAGGAAGACGGTGCGCCCGTCGGCGCGGACCTCCCGGATGATGGCCTGCAGCTCCTGCTGCATGAGCGGGTCGAGGCCGCTGCTGGGCTCGTCGAGGATGAGCAGCTCCGGCTCGCTCATGAACGCGGCGATGAGCGCCACCTTCTGGCGATTGCCGCTGGAGAGATCGGCATTCTTGCGCGAGAGGTCCGCCTCCAGCCGCTCGGCGAGGTCCGCCACGACCCGCTCGTCCACGCCGCCGCGCAGGTTGGCGTAGTAGCGCAGCGTCTCGGCTCCTGTCAGGTTGGGGTAGAGGGCGTAGTCGGCCGGCATGTAGCCGACATGGCGCCTGATCTCCACCGAATCGCGGACCGCGTCGAGGCCCAGGATGCTGGCCCGCCCGCGGGTCGGGAAGATGAAGTGCAGCAGGGCCCGGATGGTCGTGGTCTTGCCGGCGCCGTTGGGGCCCAGGAAGCCGAAGACCTCGCCACGCTGCACCTCCAGGTCCAGGTCCTCGATGGCGTGGACGCCCCTGTAGTACTTGGTCAGTCCGTCCGTGCGGATGGGGACTGGAGCGGGCGGATCGCTCATGCGCTGATTCAGCGCCTGCTGCGGCCGGCCCGGCAACGGCCGAAGGCAGCGACTGCATGGGTCCAGCGGCCCCCGCGCGGCTATGCTGAACGGCGTCGATGCGCCCACCGATCTGCCCGACCAACGGCTGCCGAACCGCCTGGACCATGTCCTGGTGACGACCGGCAGCCACGGCAGCGCAGGACCGATCCTGCCCGGTCAGAAGCCCGGCGACCGGCGCGTCCGCGTCGGCCGCGAGAAGCCCCGCGAGTACCAGGTCGCGCCGCCGAAGCGCGTGCGCCGGCCGCCCTCGCCGGCCTTCGTGCTGGTGCGCGGCTTCGCGCTCGTCATCGCCATCGGCACGCTGCTGCTGATGCTGCCCTTCGCGGCCAGCGATGGCCAGGCGACCCCCCTCATCGACGCGCTCTTCACGGCCACCTCCGCGGTCTGCGTGACCGGCCTGGTGGTCGTGGACACCGGCACCCACTGGACCGCCTTCGGGCAGGTGGTCATCCTCGCCCTCATCCAGCTCGGCGGCCTGGGCTTCATGACCGCGTCCACCCTGCTCCTCTTCGTGCTCGTCGGGCGTCGCACCGGCCTGCGTGACCGCATGCTCGTGCAGGCTTCCATCGGCACGCCCGACCTGGCCAGTGCCACGGCTGTCCTGGTGCGGGTGGCTGTCTTCACGGCCATCGTCGAGCTCGCTGGCTTCGCCGTCCTGTCACTGGCCTTCCTGGGCAGCGGCCAGGACCTCCCGACATCCCTCTGGTGGGGGCTCTTCCATGCCATCTCGGCCTTCAATAACGCGGGCCTGGACATCATGGGCGACTTCCGCAGCCTGACCGGCTTCACCTCCGACTGGCTGGTCCTGGGAACGGTCGCCGTGCTTCTCATCCTGGGTGGCCTGGGCTTCGCCATCGTCGGCGACGTGGCCTACAAGCAGCGCTGGACTCGCCTGGCCCTCGAGACCAAGGTCGTCGTCCTGGCGACCGTGGTGCTGCTCCTCGGTGGCACGCTTGTCATCGGGCTGCTGGAGTGGTCCAACCCGGCCACTCTCGGTCAGCTGCCACCCCTGGACCGGATCCTCAATGCCTTCTTCACGTCAGCCACGGCGCGCACGGCGGGCTTCAACTCCATTGACACGGCCGGGCTCGTCCAGTCGTCGCTGGCCCTCCTCATCGCCCTCATGTTCATCGGCGCGGCATCCGGGTCCACGGCCGGCGGCATCAAAGTCAACACCTTCAGCGTGCTGCTCATCGCGATCTGGTCGGCCATCCGCGGCGACGCCATGGCCACGGCCTTCGGTCGGCGCGTGCCACACGAGATCGTCTACCGCGCCAACGCCGTGGCCCTGCTCTCCGGCCTGCTCGTCTTCGCCGTGACGGTCGGGCTCTCCCTGACGTCCGGCTTCAAGATCCTGGACCTGGCCTTCGAGGCCACCTCTGCCTTCGGCACGGTCGGCCTCAGCACGGGCATCACGCCGGACCTCCCGGACGCTGCCCAGCTGCTGGTGGCCCTCACCATGTTCGCCGGACGCCTGGGTCCCCTGACCCTCGTGCTGGCACTGGCGGCGCGCGCCCGGCCGCTGCCCTATCAGCCCGCGACGGAAGCGCTGCGCATCGGATGACTCGCGAAAGGAGCAGGTGATGGGAACGTCAGTCCTGGTGGTGGGCCTGGGCCGCTTCGGCACGGCCGCCGCGCTGGAGCTCATGGCCCTTGGCCACGAGGTGCTCGCGGTGGATCATGACCCCACGCGCGTCAATCGCATGGCCCCCATGGTCACGCACGCCATGGAGCTCGACGCCAGCGACGAGGCCAGCCTGCGCTCGATCGGGGCGGCCGACTTCCAGCACGCCATCATCGCCATCACCGGGTCGCTCGAGACGAGCATCTTCGCCACGATGGCGCTCAAGAGCCTGGGCGTGCGCAACATCGTGGCCAAGGCCGGCACCGACCTGCACGGGGCCATCCTGACCAAGGTGGGCGCCGACCGGGTCGTCTACCCCGAGCGCGAGATGGGCAGCCGCATCAGCCACGTCTTCAACGTGCCCACCGCCATCGATTACCTGGACGTGGCCCCCAACTTCGGCATCGTCAAGGTCACCCCGCCGGCCTCCTTCGTGGGTCAGACCCTGAGCCAGCTGGACCTGGCCGGGCGCCTGGGGCTGACGCCCATCGCCCTTCGACGAGGCAACAAGGTGACGGTCATCCCGCATCGCGACGAGAAGATCGGGGCCACCGACGAGCTCATCCTGCTGGGTCGCGACGACCGCCTCGACGAGCTCGGCGAGTAGCCGCACGCCACATCCGCAGGGCGCCTGGCCGGGCGGTCGATGGGCCGGCCGGCCAGGCGAAGTGCACGGGCATCAGCAGGTGACGTGCAGGATGGCAAAGACCCGCTCGGCGGGGTCCTCGGCCAGGAGTCGGCAGGCATCCGTGGTGGGCAGGGTCGTCAGCTGCACGCCGCGTCGTGCCGCCTCGGCGATGACCTCGTCCATGACCGGCAGCCGGCCCTCTGCTCCGGTCCCGATGACGAGCCGGTCGCCCGACCATGGGATCTCCTCCAGCACCGACAGCGGCGTGTGCCCGAAGTCGTCCCGGAAGGGCTTCGAGGGACCCTTGCGCCGCTTCCGCACGGTGCCAGCCTCGATGAGCACGTCGTGCTCGTAGCGCTGGCCCTCGATCTCGATGACGCCGAAGTCGACAAGCTCCAGCTGCACGGTGACGGTGGCCCTCCTCACGCAGCACGAGTCGCTCTTGGGAGGCTGGCGCGCCCGGCGGGACTCGAACCCACGACCTTCTGCTCCGGAGGCAGACGCTCTATCCGCTGAGCTACGGGCGCCCTGGTCGGCACTCCTCGCGCCGCTGCTGAAGTCTCGCGGTCGCGGGACGAACCGTCAAATGCCCAGTGGCCGCAGGCGAGGGTGGCTCAGCCATGGACACCTGGCGCCTGCACCAGGCCCTGACTCAGGCGCCAGGGTCGGTCACGACGACCTGGCCGCTCTGCAGCGGGTGGATGGCGCAGAAGTAGTCGTACGCGCCTGGCTTATCGAACGTCAGGCTGAACTCGTCCCCGGGCTTCATGACGCCCGAGCTGTAACTGCCGTCGCGGGCGGTCACCGTGTGTATGACGGCATCTTCGTTCGTCCAGCGCACAGTCGTGCCAGCGCTGACCGCCAGCGCCGCTGGCGCATAGACCATGTCGACGATCGAGACCGGGATGTCGCCGCTCGCGGCCGGGTCGGGTGGAGCGGCGACGGTCACCGTGCCGCGCATCTCCGGGTGGATCGCGCACATGTAGTCGTAGGTCCCGGGCGTGTCGAAGACCTGCGAGAAGGTCACTCCGCCGGCCATCAGGCCACTCTCGAAGGCGCCGTCGATGGCGGTCACGGTGTGACCCTCGTCATCCAGGTTCGTCCACTCGACGCTGTCGCCGACCGATACCGTGATGTTGGCGGGCACGAAGGTCCGGTCACGGATGTCGACCCTCGAGCTCGAGGCCTGCGGCTGGGCGGATGCGGCGTTCGGCGGCTCCGCGGATGCGGCGACCGGCAGCGGCGCGGCCGAGGCGCTCGCGCTCGCGGGTTCGGTGGAGGCCCCGGGTGCCGGGCCGACCACGACCGTCCCGAGATAGCCGCTCGCCTCGTCGTCGCGCTCGTCGAGGTACGGGTAGCTGCCCTCCACCTCGAAGGTGTAGCTGAAGGCCTCGCCGGGCTCCAGGTCGCCCGAGTCGAACTCGACCGGGCCCTCGCGCGAGCGGAGGCGATGACGATCGTCGTCCTCGTTCCGCCAGGTCACGACGGTGCCCGCGGCCACCTCGAGGCTGGCCGGCTCGACGCCATCGCCGATGACCACGGTCTCCTCGGACTGGGCCGCGGCCGTGGCGGTGCCCATGAGGATGGCTGCGCCGAGCAGGAGGAGGCTGGACCGATGGGAGGGACGTGTCGGCATGCGCGGGATTAGACCACACTCGTTGCGGCGACCACGCCGCCAGCGAGTCTGAGCCGGCTGTGGCTCCGTTCGACGACAATGACTCGGACTCGCCCGCGCAGGTCGAGTCGGCATCGACGTGGTCAAGACAGCGACAGGAGTGGCCGGTGATCGAAGCCGTCATCTTCGACATGGACGGCCTGCTGGTCGACAGCGAGCCCGCCTGGTATCGCGCCCGCGTCGATCTGCTCGAGCGCCACGGGAAGACCTGGACCGTGACCGACCAGCTGGCCATGGCCGGCGTGCACACCGACGTCTGGGTCGACTCGCTGTACGACAAGCTCGAAGGCCAGATGAGCCGCGAGCAGGTCCTCGAGGGGATCATCGGCCGCATGGTCGGCTACTACGAGGGCGGCGAGGTGCCGATCCTGCCGGGGGCGGACGAGGCCATCGCGGCATGCGCGGATCGATATCGCGTCGGGCTCGCGTCGGGCTCACCGATGCGCCTGATCGCAGCCTGCCTGACGGGGGCCGGTTGGCGTGGCTACTTCGAAGCGCTCATCTCGAGCGATGAGCTCGAGCACGGCAAGCCGGCTCCCGACGTCTACCTCGAGCTGATGAGACGCATGGGACTTGACCCCACGACGACCGCTGTCGTCGAGGATTCCGGGGCCGGCATCAAATCCGCACGGGCGGCGGGCGCCAGGGTCGTGGCTGTTCCCAATCCGAACACCGATCCAGGCCCTGGTGTCCTGGGCCTCGCCGACGCCCGCATCGCCTCGCTGCGCGATCTGGTCGCCGCGCTCGTCGATGTCGGCTGAACACCGCGGCGGCGAACCGTCTGATCGCACTGCGAGCGCTACAGTCACAGCATGAGCGGATCGACCCCCTCCACGATGCGCGTCGAGACCGATTCGATGGGCGCCATCGACGTGCCCGCGGACCGCTACTGGGGCGCCCAGACTCAGCGCTCGCTCCACCACTTCGCCATCGGCGACGCTCGCTCCGAGCGCATGCCCGTCGAAGTCGTGCATGCCATGGGCCTCCTCAAGCGCGCCTGTGCCGAGGTCAACCTGGCTGAGGGGCGCCTGGACCCGGTCATCGGCCCGCTCATCATCAGCGCCGCCGAGGCGGTCGCCGGCGGCTCGCTGGACGAGCACTTCCCGCTCTATATCTGGCAGACGGGCTCCGGCACGCAGACCAACATGAACGCCAACGCGGTCATCGCCAACCGGGCCATCGAGCTGGCCGGCGGCGTCCTTGGCAGCAAGCGACCCGTCCATCCCAACGACCACGTCAACATGGGCCAGTCATCCAACGACACGTATCCGACAGCCATGCACGTGGCCATCGCCACGCTTGTCACGGGCAGCCTGCTGCCCTCCGTAACGCAGCTGCGCGATGCTCTGGCGGCCCGGGCGCGTGAGTTCGGCGGCATCGTCAAGATCGGGCGCACGCACCTCCAGGATGCCGTGCCGCTCACGCTGGGCCAGGAGTTCAGCGGCTACGTGGCCCAGCTGGACGCCGACCTCCAGCGTCTCGACGTGGTGCTGCCCGGTCTGTACGAGCTGGCCATCGGGGGCACGGCCGTGGGCACGGGCCTCAACGCGCCGGCGGGCTTCGGTGAGGCGGTCGCGGCGCGACTGGCAGAGCTCTCCGGCCTGCCCTTCGTGAGCGCGCCGAACAAGTTCGCGGCCCTGGCGGCCCATGACGCCGTCGTCTTCGCCAGCGGTGCCCTGGCGACCCTGGCGGCCAGCCTGACCAAGATCGCCAACGACCTGCGCTGGCTGGGCAGCGGGCCGCGCGCCGGGCTGGGTGAGCTGTCGCTGCCGGAGAACGAGCCGGGCTCCTCGATCATGCCGGGCAAGGTGAACCCCACGCAGTCAGAGGCCCTCACGATGGTGGCCGTGCAGGTCTTCGGCAACGACGCGGCCGTCAAGTTCGCCGGCTCGCAGGGCAACTTCGAGCTCAACGTCTACAAGCCGGTCATGGCCGCCAATGTGCTGCGTTCCGCGCGCCTGCTGGCGGACGCCTGTGACAGCTTTCGCGAGTTCGCCGTGGAGGGCCTGGTGGCCAATCGAGAGCGCATCGCCGAGCACGTCGCGCGCTCGCTCATGCTCGTCACGGCTCTCAGCCCGAAGATCGGCTACGACCGCGCCGCCGAGGTGGCCAAGAAGGCCCATCACGAGGAGACCACGCTCAAGGAGTCCGCCCTGGCCCTGGGCTACGTGTCGGCCGACGAGTTCGACGAGCTCGTGCGCCCCGAGCGGATGGTCTGACGGCGGCGCGCAGCGCTCCATCGCGCTCACCCGCGCAGCGCCTGGCTCTCCCGCGCCGGATGGCCCTCCGGCCGGAATCTAGGCGACCCCGCCGAAGCGGGGTCGCTTGAACTGTCCCGGCTGATCAAGAGCAAGCTCCCGATCGTCTGCCACGTCGCAAGGGCATCTATGACGCCGGCTTCACCGGCTACCCTAACCCAACCTACCCATGACCTTGCGCCTAGGTCAGTACGTGCTGTCAACCAGCACGCGCCAGAGACTACGGCAGCCGCCCGCCAAACTCAAGCCCTATATACAGGCTGCATGGTTGAAGATTTCGTAACAAAGCCTCGACAGCGCCCATGGGGGGCATCGCCCAGACGGCTCAGGCGGCTGCTCGCAGGGCCTCCCCGAGGTCGAGTCGGCCGCTGAAGAGCGCCTCCCCTAGGATCACGCCGGCCACGCCGGCATCGCGCAGCCCCCTGAGCGCGTCGAGGCTGACGACGCCGCCCGCCACCAGGACGTCGGCGTCGAGGCCGCCGGTGAGGCTCGCCATCAGCTGCGGGGCACCCTCGGTGGGCAGGTGCGAGAAGATGAAGCGCCGCACGCCGGCCGCGCCCAGCTCGAGCACCAGCTCTCCGAGTCGCGGCGGGGACCGATGTCGCCAGGGGTAGCCGCTCAGGCTCTCCGGCCGGGCATCGAGACCCACGGCCAGCCAGTCGCCCGCGATGTCCAGGCAGGAGGCCAGCCGGGGACGATCCTCCACGACCGCCCACAATGGCAGGACCACGCGCGTGGCGCCCGCGGCGAAGGCCATCTCGATCTGCTCCGGGCCATCGACGCCGCCCGCCACCTGCAGCGGCTTGGCCACCGCCCTTGCCACTCCACCGATAGCCTCGAGGTTCACCGGCCGGCCCTGCTGGGCGCCGTCGAGGTCGACGAGATGGATGGCTGGTGCGCCCTGGGCCACGAGGGCCTCGGCGATCACGGCCGGCCGGTCGGTGGGAGCGCCCACACCCGTGGAGGCACCCGGCCACCAGACCAGCCGCGAGCGGCCCTTCTGGAGGTCGAGGCTGGGGATGACCAGCATCAGGTGCTGCGCGTGGCCCCCGGCAAGGTGGGCCCGCCACCCTCGCCCGCCAGCAGCCGCCGGTGGAATGAGACCGGCAGGCTGCCCGAGTAGAGGAGAGCGTCATGGAAGCGCTTCAGCGAGAAGTCGGGTCCGAGCCGCTCCTGCTCGGCGGCACGCAGGCGCAGCAACAGCACTTTGCCCAGCAGGTACGACAGGTTGTAGCCCGGTGTCTGTGTGTAGCGGTGGACCTCCGCCCGGGCGACCGGCCGCTCGAAGCGCGTGTGTTCCATGAGGAAGTCGATGGCCTCCTCGACGCCGATCTCGCCGCGGTGGAGACCGATGTCGAGGATGATCCGGCAGGCCCGCCAGATGGCATCGGTGGCCACGATGACGCGCCGCGCCGGAGTGTCCTCGAAGCCCGCCTCGAGCATCATCTGCTCGCAGTACATGCCCCAGCCCTCGTGGAACTCGGGCGCCTCCGTGAGCAGCCGGGCCGGGGTGGGGGAGGTCAGGGCAGCCGAGAACTGGTGGTGGTGGCCGGGATACGCCTCGTGGACGCTGGTGTTGACGATGGAGGCCCAGTTGTGCTCGAGCATGGCGCCCGGGTCCCCGTCCACGGAGGGGGTGACGATGTAGACGCCCCTGATGGGCCGGTCGAAGGCGGCCGGCTCGAAGTAGGCGGCCAGCGGGATGAGGCTGCGCATGTGCATCGGGGTGGGCATCACCTCGATGGCGTCGTTCGTGGGCAGGGTGGCCAGATCGTGGGCCTCGATGAAGCTGCGCGCTCGCAGCATGGCGTCGCGGTAGCCCGCCATCGCGGCGCTGAAGTCCGGCGGCCCATCAGCCTTGACGCGGTCCACGGCCTCTGATTCGGTGAGAGACGGGTCCACGGCGCGGCCGGCCTCCGCGCGCGCCCGGTGCAGCTCGGCGAGCTGCTGCCAGCCGACGGCCAGGATGTCATCCGTGTCCAGGCCATCGAAGGCGCGCAGCGCGATGAGCGCGTCGAATTGCTCGCGGCCGAGCGCGAAGTCGCCATCGGCACGGTCGAGGGTGGACTCGATCCAGGCCGTGTAGTCGAAGACGGCGTCACGCGTGGCGCGCGCCGCGGTCTCCAGGCGCACGAGCCCCGGGCTCCCGGCAGGCCAGCGCTCCCGGGCGGCCGTGACGATCTCGTGAACCAGCGTGGGCAGGTCCGCCGCGGCGCCGACTTCCAGCTCGTTCCAGAAGCGCACCGGGTGGCTGCCCAGGCGGTCGCGGGCCTGGCGCAAGGCAGCGGGCACGCCCTCCAGACGCTGGGTCATCGAATCGAGTCGCTCGTCGAGCGGCGCGAAGTCGCGCGCCAGCAGCAGGAAGAGGGAATCCCCGACCTCGTGGCTGGCCGAGGCCCGACGCTCCCAGCCGCGGACGACCTCGTCGTCGAAGTGCCGCAGCCGTGCGCCGTGGAGCGCCACGTCACGCTCGAACCGCGCACGATCGGAGAGGCGCGTCGTGTCGATCGATTCGAGGTCGCTGATGAAGCGTGCCTCCGCGGCCATGTCGGCCTCTTTGGCGGTTCGGCTCAGGTCGGCCAGCCGACCGTCGTAGGCGTGGATGCCCAGATAGGTGGCACGGCTCGGCCAGGTCTCCATAAGCGCATCGAAGCGCGCCTGGATGAGCGCGTCGAGAGCAGAGTCACCTGGACCCCGGTCGCCGGCTCCCGGGCCGATCGCCGCGAGCTGGCCGTCTGTCGTCAGATGCGCGTCCATCGGCCCCTCCTCGTGTTCCGCGCTGGTCAGGCTCTGACCGGCGCCAGTCCGGCCGCCTCCAGGGCCTGCCCAGCCGCCACGAGGGCCCGCTCGACATGCGAGGCCTCGATGCCGTAGTGCGTCAGCGCCCGCACCTGGCCGTGGCTGTACTCGATGGGGTCCACGCCACGGGCCCGCCACTCGGCCAGGAAGGCGGCGCGCGCGTCCAGCGGCGCCTGGCCCGGACGTGGGCGCACGGAGAAGAGCACGTAGTTGGTGACCACGCGAGCCGGGTCCAGGCCCGTGATGCCGGGCAGCCCGGCCAGGCCCTCCGCCAGCCGCCGCGCGTTGGCGTGATCCTCCGCCAGCCGCGCGATCATGCCGGCCGGCCCGTCGCGCAGGGCTACCAGCCCGGCTGCTGCCAGCAC
>JBFYUV010000244.1:0-13973 GCA_041299865.1 Chloroflexota bacterium | reverse complement strand
AGCGGATGCCCCGGGTGACGGAGGACGTCGCCCCCGTGGAGGTCACGCCTGCGTCGGCCATGGCACGTCCCCATGCTCGAGCGAGCCCCTTGCGGCTCGCGTGGACTTGATGCTGGCCAGCTCCAGGCAGCGCTCCTGGGTGGCTTCCTGGCGCGAGAGCTCGCCCACGAGCTCGCCCTCCGCGACGACGATGATGCGGTCGCTCATGTTGAGGACCTCGGGCAGCTCCGACGAGATGAGGATGATGCCCATGCCCTCATGGGCCAGCTCATCGATGAGGGCATGGACCTCCGCCTTGGCGCCCACGTCGATGCCGCGCGTGGGCTCGTCGAGGATGAGGACCTTGGGCCGCAGGGCCAGCCACTTGGCCAGGGCCACCTTCTGCTGGTTGCCGCCTGACAGCCGGCTGACGGCCAGGTCCAGCTGAGGCGGGCGAACGGACAGGCGGTCACGGAACGCCGCAGCCACGTCCGTCACGGCCGAGCGGTCGACGAACCCGCCCCGCGTCATCTGGTGAGCGACGCTCATGGCGATGTTGTCGCGCACGGACATCTCGAGGAAGAGGCCCTGGCGCTTGCGATCCTCCGGGACGTAGCCGATGCCGAGCCGCACGGCATCCTGCGGTGACCGGATGGTGACCGGCTCGCCGTCCAGGGTGATGGTGCCCTGCTCGAAGCGATCGGCGCCGAAGATGCAGCGGGCGATCTCAGTGCGCCCGGCGCCGACGAGACCTGCCAGGCCCAGCACCTCGCCCCGTCGAACGTCGAACGAGACGTCCTTCAGCACACCCTTGCGCGTGAGACCGCGAACGGACAGGACGGTCTCGGACGGCTTGGCCTCCGTCTTGGGGTACAGCGTATCCACGACGCGCCCGACCATCATGCGGATGATCTGCTGGTCGCTGACATCCGCGACCGACTCTTCACCCACGAACTGCCCGTCCCGGAGGACCGTCACGCGGTCGGCGATCTGCCGCGTCTCCTCGATGCGGTGGGACACGAAGACGACCGCGATTCCCCTCGCCCGGAGCTGCCTGATGATGTCGAAGAGGATCTCGACCTCAGCGTCCGGCAGCGTCGAGGTCGGCTCGTCCATGATCAGGATGCGTGCATCCATCGCCAGCGCCTTGGCGATCTCGGTCATCTGCTGGTGCGCCACCGTGAGCTCGGAGACCTTCTGGTCCGGGTCGATGGAGCTGCCCACCTGCTCCAGCAGCGCCCGCGTCGCCTTGCGACGGGCACCCTGGTCGATGAGGTTCAGCCGTCCTAGCAGACCGCTCCGTCGTTGCGGGTCACGCAGGAAGACGTTCTCGGCGACGGTCTGGTTGGGGGTCAGGTTGAACTCCTGGTAGATGACGCTGATCCCCAGCCGCTCTGACTCGTCGGGGCTGTGGATCTCCACGGGCTGACCATCGATGAAGATCTCACCGGCATCACCCTGATAGGCCCCGGCCAGGATCTTGATGAGCGTGGATTTTCCGGCGCCATTCTCACCTGCCAGGGCCATCACTTCGCCAGCACGCAGGGTGAGGTCCACGGCGTCCAGCGCCTGGATGCCCCCGAAACGCTTGCTGATCCCGCGCGCCTCCAGCAGCGGGGGGACCGCTGACCCTGCGCCGAGAGAGCCCGTTTCAAGCACGCTCAATCGAGTCTGTCCCCTCCTCGATCAGCCGACCCCTTGCCGTGGATGGGGTGCGCTGTTACCGTTCCCGTCATCGGTAACGGAACCTCGACAGAGTGGATGAGCCCGTGCTCGATGTCAAGACCTCTGGCGCCTGACTGCGCGGTCTCATCGGAAGCTGTAACGCGAGCCGAGCGCACTGAGGAGCATGCCTCGTGACAAGGCGACGGCGAGTCACCATCCGGGACGTCGCACAAGCGGCGGGCGTCTCCACCCAGACCGTCTCGCGGGTGCTGAACGACCGCCCGGATGTCGCTCCCGAGACCCTCGATCGCGTGCAGCGCGTGATCGCGGACACCGGCTATCTGCCCAACATGCTGGCCCGCGGTCTCACGCAGGGTCGCACCCACACCCTCGGCGTGGTCGCCTATGGGCTCGAGTACTTCGGGCCGTCGCGGATCCTGACAGGCCTCGAGCAGGCGGCCGCCGCCACGGGCTACTCGATGTCGCTCACGCTCATCCACCGGCCGGAGACGGAGGACGTCGATGAGGTGCTGGCAGGGCTCGCCGGACGCCAGGTCGACGGCGTCATCTGGGCCATCCCCGAGGTGGCTGGCAATCGATCATGGTTGCGGGCGAGGGCCTCGGCCATGCCGGTGCCACTCGTCGTCGTGGGGGGCACCACCGGCGATGACCTGCCGCCGTCGATCGGCATCGACAACCGGGCCATCGGCCGGCTCGCGACGAGTCACATCCTGGACGGGGGTGCCAGGCGGGTGGCCATCGTGACCGGGCCACTGGACTGGTGGGAGGCTCGCGAGCGCCTGGCTGGCTGGCAGGAGACACTCGAGACGGCAGGCTCGCAGCCGAGCGAAGGGCTCATCTTCGAGGGTGACTGGACGCCCTCAAGCGGCGAGGAGGGGCTCTACCAGCTCCTGCGTCGAACGCCGGACATCGACGCGGTCTTTGCCAGCAACGACCAGATGGCGCTGGGGGTCATGCATGCTGCCCACCGGTTGGGCTTGCGCATCCCGGACGAGCTGTCCGTGGTGGGCGTGGACGACATCGCCGAAGGCTCGCACTTCTGGCCGCCCCTCACGACGGTCCGGCAGCCGCTCACCGAAGCCGGAGCTCTCGCGGTCGAGATCATCCTGCGGGCCATCCGGGTGGCTCGGCCGGGGCGCTATCCAGAGGACGCGCACGTCCAGCGGGTGAACCTGCTGACGCCCGAGCTCATCGTCCGCCAGAGCAGCCGCCAGGTCACCCCCGGCTGACACCATCGGCTGGCGTCGCCACCATCAGACCCCTGCCGCCGAGACGGATCAGCCGGCCTCGGCGATCCGGTCCGCCAGCTCGGCGCCCTCAGCCTCGACCTCGGTCTTCACCTCTTCGACGGCGTCGCCTGTCGCCTTCGCGATCGGGATGGCGATCCGTTCCGCGGGCTGGGTCACGGGCTGGGCTGCGGGACCTCGCCTTCGGTTTCCTCGAAGCTGGCGGATGACGGCGGCCAGCACGATGGCGCCCAGCGTCGCAAGCACGGCCACCGCGATCGCCACGAGCAGCCACTGGACTGGGCTTCGGCCGCCCCGCGCCAGGGACAGTGGCGACTCGAACGTCAGCCTCCGCGTCGTCAGGGCAAGCGCCGCCGGGCGCTCGAGCAGCACGATCGGCTTCTCAGCCTCGACACGATCGGCGATGGCTGTGCGAGCGTGGTCGATGGCCTGGCGCACGCTCTCCGCTGTCTGGTGCAGGCTCTCCGACGTCTGGTGCAGGCTCTCCGACGTCTGGTGCGCCAGGGGCTTCAGGCGCTCCACCAAGTCGGCCACATCGATGGTCTCTGCTATCCGATCCATCTCCGTCCTCCATCCTCCGCCTGTCGCCTTGGCAGCGGTGCCTGCCGACGTCTGCCTGACGATACCCCGCCTGCGGCCGCCTCCGTAGGAGTGTCGTGTGGCACCAGGCGACCCGCCAGTGCCGGAGGTCACCGCGGACGACCTCCAGGTCGTTCGGTGCTCCGTGGTCTGTCACGAGACACGATATTGATGTGATATCATCGCGATAGCGACAACCCCATGAGGTGTCGCCCAGAAGGGATCGAAGCCACATGTTCAAGGAGCGCTCAGCCTGGTCGCTACCAGGCATCCCCACCTTCCTCGTCCTGCTGGCCGTGGCCGTCGGGCTCGGCCTCCTGTTCTTCGCCTACATCGGGACCGTGCTCGTCCCGGCCGGTGATGCGGTCGGCGGACTGGAGATCCTCGGCCTGATCCTCATCGTGGCCCTGTTCGTGACCGTGCTCGTCATGTTCGCCGGTCTGACCCCGGTCAACCCCAACGAGCCGCGCGCGCTGGTCTTCGTGGGCCGCTACTCCGGGACCATTCGCTCGCAGGGCCTCCACTGGGTCAACCCCTTCACGCAGCGCCGCCGGGTGTCCGTGCGGGTGCGCAACTTCGAGACCGCCAAGCTCAAGGTCAACGACAGCGACGGCAACCCCATCGAGATCGCCGCCATCGTCGTCTGGCGGGTCACAGACACCGCGGAGGCGCTCTTCGAGGTGGACGACTACGAGAACTTCGTGCAGGTCCAGTCGGAGTCCGCGCTGCGTAACCTGGCCACCTCACACCCCTACGATGCGCATCGCGAGGGCGATGTTGCGCTGCGCTCCAACCCGGCCGACATCGCCGAGCAGCTCAAAGGCGAGATCTCCGACCGGCTCCAGAAGGCCGGCGTGGAGGTCATCGAGGCCCGCATCAGCCACCTCGCCTACGCCGCCGAGATCGCCAACGCCATGCTGCGGCGGCAGCAGGCCAACGCCGTCATCGCCGCCCGCACGCGCATCGTGGAGGGTGCCGTGGGCATGGTCGAGATGGCCCTCGAGCAGCTCTCGGCCAAGAAGGTCGTCGAGCTCGACGAGGAGCGCAAGGCCCAGATGGTCAGCAACCTGCTGGTCGTGCTCTGCTCGGAGCACGAGACGCAGCCGGTCATCAACGCCGGGACCCTGTACGCGTAGGTGACGGCGATCCACCACGGCGCGGGACCGGACGCTGAGAGCCGGCCGACCTGATGGCCGAGCGCAAGCCGTTCCTGCTGCGACTGGACGCCGCGACGCTGGCGGCCCTGCAGTCCTGGGCCGCCGATGACCTGCGCTCCGTCAACGGCCAGGTCGAGTTCCTCCTCCGACGGGCGCTCCGCGATGCGGGGCGCCTGCCGGCGCGTGAACGTGGAGGCCATCGCCAGGCCGCACGGGACGTCATCCCCGGGAGGGTCGACGATGAGACCCTTGGCGACGCCGCCCGGGACGGCCCGGGCATCACTTGAAACCGGGCCCCCGCCGGTCGATGATGTCCGCGTCTCGACGAACCGCGCCATCGGGTGGCGCGTCAGGTTCACATGGGGGGCCACGATGAACGTCCTTCGGGTGTCGCACTCGCGCATGGTGCTGGCCACGGTCAGCTTGTCGATCCTGCTGGCGGCCGCGCCGCCAGCCGCTGGTTCGGGCACCTCCGACGTGGACGCCGCCCGGGACTACTGCGCCTCCGTTGGTGGCGAGGTCCAGGAGCGGCAGGCGACATGGAACACCAACAGCGACGAGAGCCAGTGGGTCGACCTCGGCCGCTCGATGGAGCTCTGCCGGTTCAAGGCCGACGACGAGGCGGGCTCCCGCATCTACGTGGATCTGCTCACGCTCTGGTCGGAGTCGCCCAGCCTGGCCGCCGCGGCATACCTGGCCAAGGTACCCATGAGCGACGAGCCACCGCCCGGCAACCCGGCCTCCTTCCACTGCGCGGACCTCGGTGGCTCGTCGCAGTGGGGGTCGGGCGCGGCCGGCGGTGGCTGGACGAACCTCGACGATCCGGATGACCTGGTGGTGGCCATGTGCGTCTTCCCGGACGGTTCGACCATCGACGAGTGGGGCATCGCCTACTACAGCGGTGACGTGGTCAGGGGTGCCGACTTGGCGCCACTGTTCCGCGCGGACGCGTCTGCCTTCCCGCCCATCTTCGGGGCTGGAGGCGCGTGACGAACGCCGGCGGCATGGGCGCGTGACCAACGCCGGGGCATGCTGACGGAGATCGGCGTCACGGCCAGCGGCGTGCCGACCAAGGTCGGCGGCAGCGTGCCGACCAGGTTCGCGATCCAGGGCCAGGTGCCGGGCTGAGTTCAGGCGGCGGCGATGACCAGCGGCCGGTGGCGCTCTTCGGCCATGACACGGGTGGCCATGGCGGCCAGCCTCGGCAGAGCCGCCAGTGCGAAGCGGATGCCGAGATCCTCGAGCTGCTCATACCCCAGGCCGCGGTAGTCGCCGCGGGCGGCGACGGCGCACATCTCGTCGTAGAGCTCCGGCCAAGCCACGGCGCGACGGCGGTAGCAGAAGCGCACGAAGGCGAGGGCCTCCCGGTCGGGATCTGGGCCTTCCTCGTGGGGGGCCGACGAGGCGGCCGACACGGCTCTGCCGGCGGCTGGTCCTCGACTCCACGCGTCCTCTTCTCTTCCTGGGGGCAGTGCGTTGCCCGGCCGCTCTGTCGACACCCTCTCCCACCCTGTTCCGGGCGCGCCAAGGCACCCGTATCGAAACTCATGACACATGCCGGGCGCCGTGCCGCGCGACCGCTGGCTCGACGGCGCCTGGACCGACCCGCGAGACGTCCGCAGACCCCCGGGTCACCTCTCCTCTCGCCCCCGGGAGGTCCTCCCGATGGGCTGAGCGGATGATACGTCGGGGCCGTTCGAGACCGCTAGCGGGTCGTCCACGAACTTGTCCACCACGTTGTCCACAGGGCCGCGGCCGAGGCCCAAACGGTGCCATCCGGCAGGTCCAGGGAAGCCCATCCGGACGGTGTGTGGGCGTCAGGCAGACGTGCGGAAGACGCCCAGGCCGGGCTCCGTCGAGAGCCGCCAGCGGCAGTCGTCACCGAGCTCGAGACCGCCAAAGGGATCGTCTGCCAGCAGGAGGTTGCCGTCCAGATCGAGCCAGTCGACCTCTGAGGCGACCATGGCCGCGGCCGCCACACCGAGGCTCGACTCGACCATGCAGCCGAGCATGACCTTCATGCCCAGGGCCCGCGCCCGCCGGATCATGCGCAACGCCGGGCCGATGCCGCCGCACTTGGCGAGCTTGACGACCACGCCGTCCACGACGCCCTGCAGCATCTCCAGATCCGTCTCGAAGACGGCCGATTCGTCGGCCAGGATGGGCAGGCTGCTGCGCTCGCGGAGCCAGCGCAGCAGCGGCAGCGCCCGAGCCGGGAAGGGCTGCTCGATGAGCTCCACGCCGAGGCGGGCCAGCTCCGGGATGAGGGCCGCGGCCTGCTCCGGCTGCCAGCCGGTGTTGGCGTCGACGCGCAGGGGTCCGGCGTACACCCCGCGCACGGCCTCCAGCGTCTCGATGTCAGCCGGGCCACCGACCTTGATCTTGAGGGCCGGGAAGTGGGCCACGCGGCGGGCTCGCTCGGCGACCACGGCCGGCTCGTCGATGCCCAGCGAGAAGTCGGTCGGCGGCAGCTGGTCCGACGTACCGATGAGCTGCCAGATGGGCACACCCAGGGCCTTGCCGGCCAGGTCGTGGAGAGCCGTGTCCAGGCCCCCCTTGGCGCCTCCGTGGTTGCCCAGGACGTCGGTCATGAGGACGGTGGAGCGCTCCAGCCACGCGAGTGCCGCCTCGCGGTCAGTCGGCAGCGGGCCCAGCCCATCGAGCGCGCGGAGGAGTCGCGGCAGGACGGCCGCGGTCGTCTCCAGCGTCTCGCCGTAGTAGGGCACGGGGAAGCACTCCCCGAGGCCAGTCGCGCCGTCCACGTCAAGCTCCGTGAGGACCGTGTGGGCAGCCTCCGAGTCCTCCGTGCGGGCGATACGGAAGGGATCCCGGAAGGGCAGGTCAAGCACCTCGGTGCGCAGCGTCAGCGTCATCGGTCGGCTCCCTCCAGCGCAGCCCGCAGACCATCGAAGAGCCGCTCCGGACCGAAGCGGTAGGGATCGCCAACAGGGAGCCCGGTCTCCGCGGCCACCCGCTCGATCTCGGCTCGCGCCTCCCCTTCCGTCAGCAGTGACGTGTTGAGGGCCACGGCGGCCACGGGTGCCGGAGCCACCGCGGCTGCCACGGTCTCGTAGAGCGCGATGTTCTGGGCTACCGACTTGACGGGCGAGCCACGGCCGTCCTCGCCCTCCCAGCCGTGGTGCCCGGGCCGCCCGGGCTGGTGCACCAGCACCATGGCGTGGGGGGCGCAGCCGTGGACGAGCCCAAGCGTGACCGCCGAGTAGGCCGGGTGGTCGATGGAGCCCTGGCCCTCCACGAAGATCCAGTCAGCCATCTGTTCGCCGCGTTCCACGAGCCACTCGGCGGTGCCGTTGACGAAGTCGGAGACGACCCGGTCGACGGCCACGCCCCAGCCCTCGATCATGATGCCGGTCTGGCCGGTGGGCACGAACACCGCCGACAGGCCCGCCGCCAGCGCCGCCTTGCGGAGCTCCAGGGCCACCGTCATCTTGCCGATGGCGCAGTCGCTGCCGACGGTCAGGATGACGCGGCTGCCCGGCCGGTGCCCGCGCCCTGTGGCCACCTCGAAGCGCTCCGGCGGGCGGCGGTAATCGATGAGCTCCACGCCATGGGTCGCCGCGAGGGCGCTGAACTCAGGGTCGTCGGAGACGAACTCGTGCAGGCCAGAGACGATGTCCAGGCGGTGCTCGATGGCCTCGACGATGATGGCCCGCCAGGCCGGTGGGATCTTGCCGCCCTGCGGGGCGATGCCGATGAGCAGGGCCGTGGGATGCTCCGCCAGCGCCTCGGCCAGGTTGGCCACGACCGGCGCCCGGCGCTCCGGGCCGAGCCATTCGGAGACATCGCGGCCGGCACGCTGGCTGTCGATGACGGCCACGACCGGGTCGCGGCCGTAGGCGATGACACCCATGGCCGTCTTGGACGGCAGCTCGCCGAAGGCGCCCTCGGCCAGGATCACGTAACGGCGGCGCGCGTCGGCGTCCACGTGCTCGTCCCTCCCCATCATCGTGACTGTAGCGGCAGGCGCGCTCCGCCGAGGGCGCCCGGGCAAGAAGAACGCCCCCGGGGCGCGGTCCGGGGGCGTAGGGATATGCGTTTGGTACCGCATACCGGATTCGAACCGGTGGTCTCCGCCTTGAGAGGGCGGTGTCCTGGGCCTCTAGACGAATGCGGCGTGCGTCCGGCCGAGAGGATAGCACGACGCTGCACGAGGGCGCCCCGTGCGGGCCGCCCGATGCACGGCTCGCCCATCGGCCGCCGCGTTCAGAGCCGGTGGTGCTCCAGGAACGAGCGGATGGTGTCCGCGACCTGGTCGTGACTGTGCTCTCCGATGACCAGTCCGTAGTGGGAATGGGCGCCGAAGGGCTGGTACTCGGCGCCCAGCCAGTCGGCCAGGCGGGCGCTGTCGATCTCCGAGAACTGGCGGTCCAGGCCACCCCCCACCACGAGCATGGGCACGTCCGGCAGGCGATCGCGGTCCACGTGCACACCGGCCAGCATCTGCCGCCGCGCAGCACCGCTCTCTGCGCCCAGGAGGTGCTGGATACGGCGCACGTCGTCGATGCTGAGGTCTTGATTCTGGCGCTGGATCTGCTCGAGAGTGCCCGCCCAATCGATGAGCTCAGCCTGGTAGATGGCGGGCACGAGACGCACGACATGGGGAGGCGGCACGGGCCGTACCGGCGCCGGGATGGCGGGACTGAGCAGGACCAGGGCGTCGATCTCGCGCGCCTCGGCCAGCTTCATGGCCAGCAGCCCACCCAGGCCGTGCCCCACGACGACGGCAGGGCGATGCAGTGCCTCGTAGCCGGCGATGACGTCATCGAGGTAGGCGCGGAAGTCACGCTCTTCGAGGGCCGTCGTCTCCGACCAGAAGTGACCGCTCAGGTTGAGGGCATGGCCTTCCCAGCCGCGCTGCGCGAAGTACTTCAGGTATGGCTCCCAGAGCCATGAGCCCGCCAGCTCACCGTGCAGGTAGTACAGCGGCCGGCGGCGCGAGCGGCGCTCGGGAAGCCATGACTCGATGTACAGGCCGCGCTCCCCGAGCACGATCTCGTCCTTGCGCACGGGCTTGCCCGCGGAGCGGCCGCCGCTATCGCCGTCGTGATAGCCGCGCCCATTGCCGGCGATGGCGGCCGTTCCGCTGGGTGGCTCTGGGTCCATCCTCTCGCTCTCTCCTGTGTCCAGTGTCGGCTCGCCTACCACTCCAGGGGGCTGATGGTCAGCCCGGTGGGTGCCTTGGGGTTGAAGTAGGTCGACTTGTGGGGCATGACCTCGCCTGCCCTGGCGACCTGCGCGATGGCCTCCGGGGGCATCCCGTCGAGCAGGAAGACGGCCGATGCCGCCTCGTCCACGACCTGCTGGGTGGCCTCGCGCGCGTCCTTGACGTACCAGAGCCGGCCGTCGCCGGCCATGGTGCCCGGCTCATCGCCGTAGGCCCTCTCGATCATGACCGAGAGAGCGTTGACGTCCAGCCCACGCGAGGCCTCGCACAGCCCGGCCGGCAGGAGCGTGTCGGTGACGGCTCGTTTCACCGTCAGCAGGGCCGCCTTGTCGCGCGTGAGCAGCCCGATGCGCCCAGTGCCGCTGGCGCCGGCGGCGAGGGCGGGTGCCTCGGCCATGCGTGCCAGGAGGTCCTCGGCACCGTCCAGCCGCTCGACCCGGGCGTAGTCGTCCAGGCGAGCCAGGAGATCGTCGCCGCAGGGCCGGCCACGGATGACGCGGTGCGTGGGCAGGACCGGCGGCGACTGGTCGAGCGGGTAGACGAGCGCCAGCAGGTAGTCCCACGGCGGGTCATCGGCAGCCAGGTCCTGAGTCGCCGCGGCGACCCCAGCTGCGCCGTGTCGTGCATCCCTGAAAGCCAGCGCCGTCTCGTAGCGATGGTGCCCATCGGCGATCGTGAGCGGCGCGGCGGAGAGCAGCCCCAGGAGCTCGGTGGCGGCACTCGCGGTGCAGATCCAGAGCTCATGGCTTATGCCATCGGCAGTGCTCGCGTGAGCGTCCGGTGGTCGGTCGGTCAGGCGGGCGAGGGCGGCGTCCGTGGCGATGGGGTCGCCGCCGGCCAGGAAGACGACGGGGCTGGTGTTGGCACACGTCTCCTCGAGGAGCCGCAGTCGGTCCTGCTTGGGCCCGCCCATCGTGCGCTCGTGGGGCAGGACGCCGGCCCCGGGCCCGAAGACCTCCAGGCGCAGCGCAGCCAGGACGCCCGTCGCCACCCGCAGCTGGCCATCGGCATCCGGCCAGGTCATGCGGTGCACGGTCACGGTCGGCTCGGCGTCGCGCACCAGCACTCCGTCGCGCTGCCAGGCCTCCAGCGTGCGGGCGGCCGAGCGGTAGTCGTCATCCGTGGCAGAGCCGAGGTCGGCGGGCAGCTCGATACGCACCACGTTGTGCGGATCCTGCTCGAGCAGCCGCCGACGCAGCTCCGGGCCGATGATGTCGTAGGGCGGCGCAAGCACGGCTGACAGGTCGGACACGGCCGCGTCGAAGCGAAGCGCGCGGAACGGTCTCAGCGTGGGCACCCGCGCATGGTAGCGACGATCGGCCGATCAGGCCGCGGATCGCGTCGATGGGGAGCGGTGGGGCTACGCTAGCGAGGTGTCCGTCGTGCGCCACTCGTCTCTGGTTGCCCTCGCCCTGGGCGGGTTGCTGGTGGCGGGCTGCTACAGCTTCAGCGAGCCCTCCTTCGACCCGGGCAACAAGCGTGACGTGCTGCAGTCGATCGCACGGCGCGGGCTCGTCGTCAGCCAGCCTGTGGTCGGGCAGACGGCCTGCGACGACCCTGACCTGGTCGCCAACTCGCTGTACCTGACGGCCCGCATGCCCGACGAGAGCGAGCCCCGGGACGTCTACGTGCACAGCTACCGCGAGAAGTCGTGGGCGGGCTCGGAGGCTGAGGTCGACGACTGCCAGGCCATCTATGCGGCAGCTCATCCGGGGGCCCAGATCGTGCGCCTGGACATCCCCACCTTCCGCGTCTTCGGCGCCGACTGGTCGCCGGAGCTGACCCGCGAGCTGCGGGCCGCCATCGAGGAAGCCTCGCGGGCCGGCGCTGACTGATGGCCGAGAGCGCTGCTGTCAGCAGCCGTCAGAACCCGCGTTTCAAGGCCGCGCTGGCGCTCCGGGATGCCCGCGAGCGCCGCGAACGCAGGCGCCTGCTCGTGGATGGCACGCGGGAGATCGGGCGGGCCCTGGATGCCGGCCTGGACGTGGTCGAGGCCTGGGTCGCCCCGGAGCGCGTCCGAAGCCAGGGGGCCGGGGCGCTCCTGCCCCGCCTGCGGTCAGCCGGGGCTGAGCTCCTCACGACCACACCAGCGCTGCTGGGCGCGCTGGCCTACGGCGACCGTGACGATGGCATCGTCATCGTCGCCACGGAGCCCGCGAGCGACCTCGCGCGGCTGTCACTGCCGGAGTGCCCGCTCGTCGCGGTGGTCGAGCAGGTCGAGAAGCCGGGCAACCTGGGCGCCCTGATGCGCTCCGCGGATGGCGCCGGGGTGGACACCGTCATCGTCGCTGATGCGCTCTGCGACCCCTGGAACCCCAATGCCATCCGGGCCAGCCAAGGCACCATCTTCAGCCTGCCCATGGCCGTCTGCGCGTCCACGGAGGCCCTCGCCTGGCTGCGCCAGCAGGGCATCACCATCGTCACGGCGCGGGTGGACGGCACGGTCGACTACGACGCCGTGGACCTGCGCGGAGGCGTCGCCATCGTCGTCGGGGCGGAGACCACGGGGTTGGGCGCGGCCTGGGTGGGCGAGGACGTGACGGCCGTGCGCATCCCCATGCTGGGGCTCGCGGACAGCCTCAATGTCTCGGCCAGCGCGGCCGTACTCTTCTACGAGGCCAGGCGCCAGCGCCGGGCAGCGACAGGCAGCTGAATGGGCCGCTTCGGCGGCGGTGGCAAGGAGCCGCTCTTGGCGGCCGAGGCGAGGGGCCGTGAAGCGGCGATGGCAGATGGCCGCGAAGGCGGCTGAAAGGAGCACTGCGGTGGGAGAGGTCACGCTGATCCCGTTCTTCGAGATCAAGCCCGGGCGGACGGAGGACTTCAAGGTGGCGGCGGCAGCGCTGATCGAGCGCACCAACGGCGAGCCGGGCACCTTGCGCTACGAGCAGAACCTCTCGGCCGACGGCCTGCGCTGCGTCAACATCGAGGTCTTCCGCGACGCCGACGCCTTCGTCTACCACAACCGCAACGTGGCGGACCTGGTCGATGCCCTCTTCGATGCCGGGCCCGTCGTGCACGTGGACGTCATCGGCGAGGTCAACGATGCCCTGCGCGAGGAGCTCGGCTTCGCCAACGTGACCTACCTGTCGCCCCTGGGCAGCATCGACCGGTAGGCAGCCAGGCGCGAGGGGCGCGAGGGGCGGGGCGCCGAGGCGGGTCTCGGCTGAGGGCTCGGCGCCAGCCAGTGTCTGCCGGTTCCCCAGAATGGGCGAACAGGCAGAGCGCTTCTGCCGTGCTGGCCGGTCGGCGATCGCCCGAGGCGCGCCAGTGTCTGGCTCGCGGATGCCCCGCTGAGCGCGGCAGCAGGCGTCAACAAGCCTGAGGCGCCGGCGGGTCACAGAGCGCGACGCCGCGAAACCCTCGGTGGCCCCGCCAGCCCCGCCCCTGGTCGCCCATTCTGTGATCCTGTTCGGGCAGCGGTCCAGGCAGGGCAGCCGTCAGCGGACCGGATGTCCCTAGACCAGCGGCTGCGTCGTCAGGCTGGCCACGGCGAGGGAGCGCCGCCGAGGCCCATCGAGCTCCAGGAAGATGACGCGCTGCCAGGTGCCCAGGTCCAGGCGGCCGTCGGTCACGGGCAGCAGCAGCTGCGTGCCCAGGAAGCTCGAGAGGACGTGCGCCTGCGCATTGCCGGGGTTCCACGTCTCGTGCTGGAAGGGCCCGTGGCCGGACACCAGGCGGGCGGCCACGCGCTCGTAGTCCTCGAACATCTCGCTGCCCGATTCGCCCAGGAAGAGGGCCGCCGTGGTGTGCTCCACGGAGACCAGCAGCAGCCCGTCGGGCCAGGTGCGCGCGGTGAAGAGGTGCGTGACGTCGATGGCCTGCCTGCTCCGACTGCTGGACAGCTCGAGGCGAAGCAGAGCGGTCGGTCGGTCGCTCTGGCCGAGTCCGCCCTGGCCGAGGCCGCTCTGGCCGAGGCCTCTCAGGCCGAGGCCTCTCAGGCCGGGATCGCCGCTCCCGGGACCACGCATGGCGGGCGGCACACCCCTATGCGTCGGGGATGACGACGACCTGGCTGAGGTGGCGCGGCACCTCCGGGTCCAGGCCACGCCGCACGGCCACGCCCAGGGCCAGGGCCTGGAGCACGTGCAGTACGAGCGGCAGGCGGGCGATGTCGTCCAGCGCGGCTGCCGGGCCGTCCGG
>JBFYUV010000243.1:0-25357 GCA_041299865.1 Chloroflexota bacterium | reverse complement strand
GGCTGGCGCAGCGCGCAGCCAACGACGTCAGCCCCGAGGTGCTCGCCGATGAGGCCAGCGACGTGGCCCGCCAGTTCGGCATGCGGCTCAAGGTCTTCGGTCCCGAAGAAGCGGCCGCCATGGGCATGGGCATGTTCATGGCCGTGGGCCGGGGGTCCTCGAACCAGCCCCGTTTCATCGCCTTGCGCTCCGAGCCGGCCCAGGAGCGCGATGCGCGCGGTCGGCTGCTGGCCCTCGTGGGCAAGGGCGTGACCTTCGACACCGGCGGCATCAGCCTCAAGCCGCCTCCCAACATGGGCGAGATGAAGACCGACAAGACCGGCGCGGCCACGGTCATCCACGCCATCGCCACCGCCGCCCAGCTGGCGCCTGGCATCCCCATGTGGGCCGTGGCACCCGCCGTGGAGAACATGCCTGGACCGCACTCCACGCGCCCGGGAGACGTGGTCCGTGCCCTCAACGGCAAGAGCGTGGAGGTCACCAACACCGACGCGGAGGGTCGCCTCATCCTGGGCGACGCCATGACCTGGGCGGAGCGGCAGGGCGCCACTCACATCGTTGATGTGGCCACGCTCACGGGTGCCATGACCCGCGCCCTTGGCCGGCACTTCACGGGTGGCTTCGGCGACCGGGACGCCTGGTGGGCGGACGTGGCTGCGGCCGCCGCACGCCAGGGCGAGCCGCTGTGGCGCATGCCGCTCGACGAGGACCTGCGCAAGGACTTCGATTCGCCCTTCGCCGACATGGCCAACGTGGGCCCGCCGGAGGGCGGGGCCATCACCGCGGCCCTCTTCCTCAAGGAGTTCGTGACGGTCCCCTGGGTGCACCTGGACATCGCCGGCACGGCCTATCGGGAGAAGGCTGACCCGTGGGCTGCCAAGGGGGCGACCGGGGTCATGCACGCGACGCTCGTGGATCTCTGCCTGGATGCCACGGAGGGACCCATGTCGCTCAGCGGCGAGACCGACCCTGAGCCGTCGCCCGCCTGACTGGCAGCCAGCTGACGTCCGGCCGCGCCGTCGCGTCGCCAGCCTATCGCCGCCGCGACTAGCCCTGCACGAGGGCCGCGACGATGGCAGCGCCGATGAGCGCGGGTCCGAAGGGGATGGCCGTCTTGAGCGTGATGCGACGGCTGATGACGAGTGCCACGACCACGAGCGCGAACAGCATCGTGGCGACCAGGAACCCGAGCACGAGCAGCGAGAGCCCGGACATCAGGCCGATGCTCACCGAGAGCTTCAGGTCGCCCCGACCGAGCGCCCCATGGAAGAGGCGGTCGCTGATGGCCAGGACGGCGGGCGCTGCGATGGCCGCCGCCACGGCGCTGACGGCGCCGGAGCTCTTGCCGGCCAGCAGTGGGTTCAGGTCATGGCCGAGCAGCGGAGCCACCAGGGTGACCAGGGCGGCGTAGCCGATGAGCGGCAGCGTGATCAGGTCAGGCAGCAGCCTCTGGTCGAGGTCGGTGGCCAGGAGCACGATCAGCGCCGCGGCGTAGATGCCGAGCACGGCGAAGTCGAGCGGGTCGCTCCAGCGTGCCGCCAGGGCGCCGAAGGTGGCCCCGGCGGCCACGACGACCACGGCGCTGCGCCAGTCGAGCCGACGCGCGAGGCCGGCCTCGTGGGCGGGCCAGCGTGCAGCCAGCCGGTCGGCGGCCAGGCCGAAGAGGGCGCCCAGGAGGCCCGCCACGAGGGCCTCTGGCGGGACGGTCACCGCGCGCGACCCCTGCTCGGGCGACGAGTCGCGCAGCCTGCTTCCATGGTCCAAGCCTGCCCGCCCCGGTGTCTGGACGCACCGGCTCGAACGTACTACCCCGGGGTCCCCAGCGTGCGCGGCGAGTTTGCGCAGACGCGGCAGGGGGAGTAGCATGACCGGCGACCGAAGCCGTGAATGTCGGTCGGCCCCCGTGCCCGGGGCGCTGCGTTCAGGCAGCAACATGGGAGTGGAAAGTCGATCGTGCCTAGCGTGACCGCACGCGCGCACCGGACCGGTGTGTCCCGATCCCTGCTCGCGATGCTCATGTTCGCCCTGCTGTTGGTGCTGCCGGTGATGGCTCCGCCACCGGTCGCGGCTGCCAGCCTCAAGGACCAGATCACTGCTGCCAAGGATCGCCAGGCGGAGCTGGCGGACTCCATCGCGAAGTCGCAGCGGCTCGTCGAGGAACTCAAGCGTGAGGAGGCTGCCACGCGAGACGCGCTGGCGGCCACCAAGGAAGACCTGACTGACATCCGGGCCGACCAGGACGCCGTCAGGGAGCGCATCGAGCAGGTCACCGAGCGGCTCGAGCGTATCGAGGAGCGTCACGCCGAGCTCGTCGACGAGCAGCGCCAGACGGACTTCACCCTAGGCCTCCTGGAACAGGAGCTCGCCAACGGCGAGGATGACCTCAAGGCTCGTCGTCAGTCGCTCGGTCGGCGGCTCGCCGAGGCCCACCGTGCCGAGAACACCACCCTGCTCGAACAGGTCTTCACGGCCGAATCCTTCTCGGACGTCCTGACCGACACCTCGGCCTATCTCTCCTACGGTGACCAGGACGCCCAGCTCGCGCAGAAGATCACACAGGACCAGCAGGCCCTGGACAATCTGCGCCTGCTGACCACCTCCACGCGCCTGCAGACGGACCAGCTGCGCCGTGCCACGCTGGAGACGCAGGCGCAGGTGGTGGAGCTGCGTGAGAACCTGCGCCAGGCGAAAGCTCGCCTGGCCCGCCTGGAGAAGCAGACCGAGAAGGCGCGCGAACGGCAGGCCGCCCAGATCCTGGCGCTGGCGGCCACGAAGAAGGAGGCCCAGCAGCGCGTCCGCGAGCAGATCGCGGCGCGGTCACAGCTGCGCAGCCGCATCAACAACCTGGTGGCCTCAGCGCAGCGGCGTGCCAGCGCCCAGTTCGGCGGTGTTGCCCCGGGTGGTGGCAGCGGCATCTTCGACTGGCCGACGGCCGGCTACATCAGCCAGGACTACGGCTGCACCGGCTACTGGGTCAACCCGCCCCGCGGCGATTGCCCCCACTTCCATGACGGCATCGACATCGCCAACGGCTCAGGCACGCCCATCCGTGCCGCGGGCTCCGGCGTCGTGGCCTTCATCGGCTACAACCCCTGGGAGTCGGTGCCCGCCTTCATGGTCGTGATCGCGCATGGCGGCAGCACCTCGTCGCTCTACGCGCACATGCTGCCGCAGTACCCGGTCAGCCAGGGCCAGGTCGTGAAGAAGGGCCAGGTCATCGGCTACATGGGGAGCACCGGGGGCAGCTTCGGCACTCACCTGCACTGGGAGGTCTGGCAGGGGGGCGACTGGCTGCCCGTCAACCCTCGCGCCTTCCTGTAGGCCCGCCGGTGCAACAGGGGTGGTGCCCACAACGTGGCGCACAGGAACCCTGGCGCAACGTGCTCAGCGGTCCTTCAGCACCCAGACCTGGCCGCCGTAGCCGGCCACCCAGATCTTGTCGCTGGCCACGTCGTAGGTGACGCCGATGGGGTGGAATCCCAGGTAGCGGTCCTGGAGCTCGGAGAGGTCATCGGTGGCCAACTTCACGATCGTGCCGGGGTAGTAGTCGACGACATACAGGGCGCGGCCGTCATCGGAGATGACCGTCGTCCGAGGTTCGACGAGCGGCTTGCTGCGAGCCACGACTTGCTGGCGCCGGGTGTCGTACTTGAAGATGCTGCCGTCTTCGCGGTGCCGCTTGTCCTTGCCCTCGGAGGTGATGTAGAGGAAGCGACCCCCAGGGCTCATGACCAGGTGGCGCGGCCGCTCGCCCACGCCGCGGATATCACGCTCGACGCGCCGGGTCCGCATGTCGATGACGAGGATGCGGTCCTCGCCCACCAGCGTCACATAGGCCGTCCTGCCATTGGGGCTGAAGGCGATGCCGCGTGGCGCCACGCCGGCGGGGATGCGTGCCACCTCACGCCGCTGGCGCAGGTCGACGACGCTGATGTCCCAGGAGCACCAGTTGCCGACCAGCAGGGTGCGGCCGTTCGGGGAGATGGCCAGGTACTTGGGCACCTCTCCCACCTCGATGGCCGCCGTCTTGCGCAGCGACCTGGTCCCGATCTCGTAGACGAAGCTCTGATCGATCCGGTCGCTCGCCTTGCACAGATCGAACCCGGGGTGCTTGAACCCCCGTCCATACATGCTGTAGTTGGACACGTAGATCTTGCGGCCATCCGGTGAGACGGCGGCCTCCGCGGGGGCGCCCTGCACGGGCTCCGGGTAATCGCGGTAGCCGTAGCGCGAGAGGTCGATGGTGTCTGAGATGTCCTTGACGCGCTTGTAGTGCCGATCGAAGACCGTGATGCTGTGGCCGTACATCATGTTCATGGCGTAGACCCTGCCACGCTGGTCGGACACGATGGACTTGGGCGCCATGCCCCCGCTGATGGTCCGGACGAGGTGCAGGCGTCGCTTGTCGGCGGGTTTGCTGCTGCCCCGCTCGCGCTTCCTGGTCTCCGCGGGCTGTCCGTCCGCCTCGGCGGTCTCGGCGTCTCCGGCGATGAGTCCACGCAGCGCGTCGTCGGCGACCGCCATCAGCTCCGCGATCTGCCGGCCCAACGCGGCCGGCCAGCTATCAGAGGCGGCAGGCGCGCGGTCAGACGCGGCCGGGCGAAGGCCCGGCGCAGCGGGCGTGGCCGTGGGTGCCACCCTCGGCGAGACGCTGCGGTCCCCTCGCTGACTGAGGGCAACCTGCTCGCCTGGGGCTGTCAGTGCCGTCACGACGAGGACGGATGCCAGGCCCAGGGTGGTTGCGAGCGCGAGGCTCGAGTGGAGCACGGCCTTGTGGTGACCTCAGGTGGCGACTGACCGAGCGCAGGCTAGCAGAGAGCCGGGGGCCTCGCGCACGACGTCCAAACCGGCCGGCAGGGGGCGCAAGGGCACGGCGTTGCCGCGTCCGGCGTCTGGCCGGGGGGACGTCAACGCCGTACTGATCGCGGGTCCATGGTGCGGAAGTCCCGACTCACCTCCCAGTGGACGTGGGGGCCGCTGGTGTGACCCGTGAGCCCGACCAGGCCGATGCGCTGGCCTCGGCGGACATGCTGTCCCGCCTTCACCTTGCTCACCGGCTTGAGGTGCGCGTAGATCGTCTCGAGGTCGTCCGCGTGGCCGATGATGACGACGTAGGCGCGGCGACCATGGTCCCAGGGGTTCCAGCCGACATAGGCCACGTAGCCGTCGGCCGAGGCTCGCACGCTGGCGCCCGGCGCGGTGGCGATGTCGATGCCATCGTGGAACCGGCCGCAGGCAGCATGCCTGCCGTGGGTCTTGCGCACGGCTTGACAGCCGTAGCCCTGTGAGATCCGCCCGCGCGCGGGCCGCAGGAACCCTTGCGTCGGATGACTCGAGGTTCGCTCGGTGGCCCGCTCCTTGGCGAGCGCGAGCATGACGCCGATCTGGCTGCCCAGCACCGACTCGGCACGCTCACGGGCCTGCCTGCGGGCCTCGATCCTGGCCGCGCCGGCGCCAGCGGCACGGGCCTGCTTGGCCCTGCGAAGCCGGTCGATGCGCCGCTCCAGCCGATCGGCCCGTACCTCGGGGCGCTCGGCCCGGGCATGCAGGGCGTGCACATGGCGGCGCAGACCTGGCCGATCCGCTCGCTGCCGCCCGGTCGGGCTGGGGTGGACGCGCAGTTCGCGGTCGCGGACCGCGCGAGCTTCAGCGAGACGATCCCGGATGCGCTCCAGCCGATCGCGGGCGGCGTCGCGACGGGCGATGCTCCGCTCCAGGCGTCGCGCCGCCATCCGGAAGCGCCGGTCGTGGTGGTCGCGGCGACGCTCGAGGCGGGTGATCTGCCGATCGGCGCGGCGCATGGAGCGCTCGGCACGGAGCTGCCGCTCACGGATCAGGGCCACGCCGTGCTGGCTTCCGGCCTCGACGCGAAGTGGGACGACACCCTCCACGGAGATGAGCAGCAGGAGGACCAGCAGCGTGACCAGCAGCCGCGAGGCAGACGCAGGCGAGACGTGGGCACGCGCGGCTCGGAACATGCGACCGATGGTCGTGATGGCCGTTGTCCCTGGGCACCACCCGGGCGTAGGACCCCCCCGGGACTATCGAGGCAGCCGGTCGGCGGGGGCTTCGTGGTAGCGGCGCGCGCCGACGTGTACCGAGGACATGGTCGGGGCCAGTGGATCGCGCCGTGACGAGCGGGCTCACGAAGTCGGTGGGTGGCGGTGTAGCATCGCCACGTGAGTCGCACACTGGCAGTCGTTCTCGCTGGTGGCGAGGGCGAGCGCCTCTCGCTCCTCTCCGGCGTTCGCGCCAAGCCCGCCGTGCCCTTCGGCGGCAAGTACCGCATCATCGACTTCACGCTCTCCAACTGCGTCAACTCCGGCCTCACCAACGTCATCGTCCTGACGCAGTACGCACCGCTCTCACTGAACGACCACATCGGCGCCGGCCGTCCCTGGGACCTGGACCGCAATGTGGGCGGCATCCGCATCCTGCAGCCGTTCGTGGCGCGCGGCCGTGCCCGAGAGTGGTATCGCGGCACGGCGGACGCCGTGGCAACCAACGTGGATGCCATCCACCAGTCGGGCGCGGACATCGTGGTCATCCTGGCCGGGGACCACATCTACAAGATGGACTACGGCCCCTTCATCCAGCAGCACCGCCGCCGCCGCGCGGACGTCACGATCGCCGTGAAGCCGGTGCCCCTCGCGGAGGCTCACCGCTTCGGGGTGCTCACCCTGGACGACAACGACGCCGTCACCGAATGGCAGGAGAAGCCACGTCAGCCCCGCAGCGCCCTGGCCAGCCTGGGTATCTACGTCTTCTCGCGCAAGGCCCTGGACACCTGGCTGGGTGGCGGGCGTGACGACTTCGGCAAGGACATCATCCCGGCCATGCTGGAGGCGGGTGCACGGGTCTACGGCTACCGCTTCGACGGCTACTGGCAGGACGTGGGCACCGTCCACAGCTACTGGGAAGCGCAGATGGAGCTGCTGGAAGACCACCCGGGGCTTGACCTCTTCGGCCGAGACTGGGTCATCCACACGCGGTCGGAGGAACGCCCCCCGGCACGGATCGGCTCCACGGCCAACGTGCACCGCAGCCTCATCAGCCACGGCTGCGTCATCTCCGGCACCGTCGAGCACTCGGTGCTCTCGCCCGGCGTCAGGGTGGACCCGGGTGCCATCGTGCGCGACAGCGTGGTCATGTTCGACTGCGTGATCCGCGCCGGCGCAGTGGTCGACCACGCCATCCTGGACAAGGAGGTCAGCGTCGGCCCCAACGCCGTCGTGGGCATGGGCAATGACTTTGACACACCCAACGTGGCGGAACCGGAGCGCCTCACGACCGGGATCACCGTGGTCGGCAAGCGGGCCGTGATCCCGGCTTCCGCGCGCATCGGCCGCAACGTGCGCATCGCCGGTTCTGTGCGGCCCTCCGACTTCAGGTCGAAGCGCGTGCCCAGCGGCGGCAGCATCGAGCGGCGAACCCGCAAGCCCAGGTCGCGCAAGGCCTGATCATCGACACCACCGTGTCGTCCCTGGGCGCGGCCACGGTCGAGGGCTGGCTGACCGAGTTGGGACTGGTGCCGCTCCAGCGCGCGGAACGCGACGGCATCAGCAGCTGGGACCTGCTCTTGGATGGCCGGCGACGAGCGGACATCCGCACCACGATCATCCTCGATCCGGCGCGTGCCGTCGTCCTGTGGGTGCACTTCGCGCCACCCCTGAGCGACTCGTTCCGCGTCTCCTATCGGCAGTTCCTGCGCTGGAATGACGAGCTGCCCTTCGTCAAGTTCGCGCTGTCGGATGATGACCGGCCGGTGCTCACCTCCGAACTGGTCGTCGACGGGCTCGACCGGGACCGGCTGGGCATGGCCATCTGCCGACTCCTGGCGGTCTGTGACCTGACGCTCGACCGCTCGGTCGTGTGGCTGTTCCCGGGTGCCCGGAGCGCTCCACCCATGCCACACCCGTCGAGACAGGCCGCGCTCTTCGATCGCTACGCGAAGGATCTGTCGGAGCTCCTCGAACCGCGCGAAGGGGAGGGCGCCATCGCGCTGTCCGATGACCGTCTCTGAAGGTCCGACGGTCGGGCCGGCGCCTGCCGGGTTCCGGCCGCCCGGGCCCTTGCTACACTCGCCATCCTGATGGAGAGCGTGTACCGGGAGCGGCGGCGACCTTCGCACGACGTCCTCAGCGGGGACACCGCGGACGTCTACTTCCGGCGTGCCGAGGAGATCCTCGCCGCGGAAGGCCTCGATCCGGTCGTGGTCATGGAGATCTTCTCCCGACAGGATGGCATCCTCTGCGGCATCGACGAAGCCAAGGTGCTGCTCGCCCACGCCCTTGCCGCGAGTGGCGAGGATGTCGTCGTCGAATCGCTCTCGGATGGCGAGACCTTCTCCTCCAAGGAGATCGTGATGCGGATCCGGGCGCGCTACCGTGCCTTCGGGCTGTATGAGACCGCCATCCTGGGCATGCTGGCCCAGTCCACCGGCTGGACCAACGCGGCGCGTGAGTGCGTCGAGGCCGCCGCACCGCAGCCGGTCATCAGCTTCGGGGCGCGCCATGTCCACCCGCACGTCACGGACGCGCTGGACTACGCAGCCATCGTGGGTGGCTGCGTGGGCGCCTCCACGCCGGCAGGGGCCCGCCTGGCCGGGCTCTCGCCTACGGGGACCATGCCGCACTCGCTGGTGCTGGTCATCGGGGATACGGTGCGCGCGGCTGAGGCGTTCGACCGTCACGTGGCGCCGGACATCCCGCGCATCGTGCTCGTGGACACCTTCAAGGATGAAGCGGAGGAGTCCCTGCGCGTGGCGCGGGCGCTTGGCGAGCGGCTCTACGGCGTCCGCCTCGACACGCCGGCCGAGCGCGGCCGAGTCACCGCGGACCTGGTGAGTGAAGTGCGCGCCCGGCTGGACCTGGAGGGCTTCAGCCACGTCAAGATCATCGTCTCGGGCGGGCTCACGCCAGACCGCATCTGGTACTTCAAGGATGCCGGCGCGCCGGTGGACTACTTCGCCGTGGGCAGCTACATCAGTGGCGCGACGCCCATCGACTTCACGGGAGACCTCAAGGAGATCGACGGCCGGCCCATCGCCAAGCGCGGTCGCATCCCCGGCCTGACCGACAGCCCGCGACTCGAGCGCATCGACCTGCGCGACTGGCTCTCGACCTAGCGGCCGGCCGTCAGCCCCGACAATCGGCTCCCGGCCAGGGTCTCGGTCGGAACGCTCCGCCTCAGCCGATCTCGCCGGCGGCAGCCAGGCGGCCGAGGTGCAGCAGCCCCACGAGCGTCTTGGCGTCCTCGATCTCACACGCCCCGGCCATGGCGACCGCGTCGCGCCAGGGAAGGCGCTGGACCTCGAGGTGCTCGTCCTCGTCAGGCCCGCGGTAGCCGTCGATGGCTACCAGGTCCGTGGCCAGGTAGAGGTGCATCAGCTCTTCCGTGAAGCCGGGTGCGCTCCAGAAGTGACCCAGCGAACGCCACTGTGCCGCGCGGTAGCCGGTCTCCTCGCCGAGCTCGCGGGGCGCCGCGAGGGCCGGATCCTCCACCCTGCCGTCGGGCATGCGATCGAGCGTGCCGGCCGGCAGCTCAAGGAGGACGCGGCCGATGGGGGTGCGGAACTGGCGGACCATCAGCACGTCGTCGCCGAGGATGGGGATGACGCAGACGGCCCCGGGGTGCTCGACCACCTCACGCGTGTGCCGTTTGCCGGCGGCATCCTCGATGGTGTCGATGCAGTAGGTGATGTATCGGCCCCGGTGCAGGACGCGACGGTCGACCGTCGTCTCGATGAGGTGTTCGTCGCTCATCCGCGCAGCATACCGGCGAGCCGGCCGAGCGATGGGGTGCGAGGCAGGAGGATGGTCCCTGAACGGCAGGGTGGTGCGCCGCCGCACATCCCGTCCTAGTACGACTTCCCCATGGAGGGTGTGACGAAGCGGGGCCAGTATCGGCCCCGTCAGGGAGCTTCCCCCCCCGACCGAGACCGAGCTCTCGAGACCAGCCACCCCGGGCCCTGCCCGACCTCAAGGGAGACTCAGTCATGAGCCGATACAAGGGATTGGCGCTCCGCCTCGCGGTGGTCGCCTCGTTCGTGCTCGTCCTGGCGGCCCCGCTCCGCTGGTGACGCGCGTCGTCGAACGCTGATCAGGGGCCAGCGACACCAACCCTCGCGCCAGTCGCTGGCCCACTCCTTCGCAGTGGCGCGTGACCGATGACCGTCCCGCCGGCGCCTGAAGCGCCGGCGCCGTCCTATCGGAGGCCCAGGACCAGACCGTGCTGCTGCTCTACTCCATCGCCGCCGGGCTGCTCATCGGCCGCCTCCTCGGGGGGCGCGTTCGCCACCTCGAGGCTGTGCACTTCGCTTGGTGGCCGCTGGCGCTGACCGGCCTGGTCGTGCAGCTGGTCCTCTTCGCGGCACCGGTGGCCGAGCGGGTCGGGGCGGAGGGCCCCGTCATCTACGTGGCCTCCACGCTGGCGGTCCTGGCTGCGCTGCTGCGCAACCTGGCGCTGCCGGGGCTACCCATCATCGCCCTCGGCGCCATCCTGAACCTCGTGCCCGTCCTCGCCAACGGAGGTGCGATGCCTTCCGCGCCGGATGCCTGGCTGGCGCTCAACGGCGTGGCCGAGCTGCCCATCCGTCACTTCTCGAACTCCGTGCTGAGCGGCCCTGACACACCCTTCGCGATCCTGGGCGACATCTTCGTCTGGCCGCGGCCTCTTCCGCTGGCCAACGTCTTCTCCATCGGTGACGCGGTCATCGCCGTGGGTGCCGTCGTCTTCCTGGTGGTCGGCATGCGGCCGGCCGGCCGAGGCTGGGCCGGTTCACGCAGGCCGGTGACGCAGTCCTCGGCAGGATGACCGCGGACGCGGCAGCACGTCCCAGCCAGGCCCCCCGGACGCAGGCAGCCCTGGCGCGCCTGGTGCAGGCGGTGGATGCCGATCGGGGAGCCCGCCTCTACCTGGACCGAGGCGACGGTGTCCTGGAGCTGGCCGCCAGCATCGACGGGCTGGACGTGACCGCGGCCGGTGACGGAGTCCACGATCCTTCACGCGGCCAGGGGGCCGGCTCGGACGAGCGCGGCCGGCTGCGGCGCTGGCTCTCCCCGTCCCAGCCGAGATCGTCTGGCACGGTGACACACCTGCACCTGCCTGACGAGCGCGGCGGCCTGCTCGTCCTGGAGCGCCAGCGCAGCGAGCCCTTCAGCGAGGACGACCTGGCCATCGCCAGGGTCCAGGCGCGGCGGCTGGTGGGCACCGTGGCGACCCGCCTGGGGCCGCGGCCCATCACCTGGTCATCGCACCTCGAAGCGGTCCAGTCGGTGGCTGCCCAGCTCACTCGGCTCACCAGCGTGGAGGCGGTCACCACGGCGCTCTGCGCCCATACCCAGCGCGTGGTGGCCTTCGACAACGCGCGCGTCTACGTCCTGCGCGAGGACGGGCGGACGCTGGACCCGGTGGCCTGGCGGCCGCAGGTGGATGAGTACCAGGGCGAGACCATGGAGGGCCTACGGGTCACGGTGGGCGAGGGCATCACCGGTTGGGTGGCCCTCACCGGCCAGCCCCTCAACGTCCCCGATGCGGAAGCCGACCCCCGGGCCGTCGATGTGCCCGGCTCCCTCGACCTGCTCGAGGAGTCCATGCTGCTGGCGCCCCTCCGCTCGGAAGGTCGCATCATCGGCGTGGTGGTGCTCTCCAGGTTGGGCCTGGCCCGCTTCTCCGATGACGAGCTGCGCCTGCTGTGCGTGCTGGCCGACCTGGCCGCGGTGGCCATCGAGAATGCGCGACTCCTGGCCGAGCGCGACCGCCACGTCTCCGAGCTGGAAGCGCTGCTCGACATCGGCCAGGCCGGTGGTGAAGCCAGGGACGAGGACGAGCTGGCGAGCGTGCTGGCGGACCGGCTGTGCCACGCGGCGAACATGGACACCTGCCTCATCTCGCGTTGGGACCAGCAGAGTGGTGACCTCGTGCCCATCGGCGCCAGTGGCCTCTCGCTCGCGGACCGTCCGCGTGACCTGGCCGTCGATCGCCTGGCGCGCCATGTCCTCATCACCGACGAGCCGCTGCGGCTCGATGCTCGATCCGGCCCAGCGGACCCCGCGGGGCTGGCACGTCTGGCCGAGCTGGGTGGCGAGTCAGCGCTCCTGGTACCGCTCTCGACAGGCGGCCGCGTGGTCGGCCTGGCCGAGTTCGCCGCCCGCGCGGGCGACCGCCACTTCCACGCCGGCGAGATCGCCTGGCTGCGCACCATGGCCAACCAGGCCGCCGGTGCGTTGGAGAACGCCAGCCTCGTGCGCCAGCTCCGAGACGCCGCCGAGACGGACCCGGTCACCGGTGTCTACAGCCACCGCCACCTGCAGGACCGCATCCGCCAGGAGACCGCACGCGCAGCGCGCTCGGGATCGCCGCTCAGCGTCCTCATGGTGGACCTCGATGATTTCAAGCATGTCAACGACGCCTTCGGTCACCAGGTCGGCGACCGGGTCCTGCGCGCCATCGCGGGCACCCTGCGAGCCGCGGTGCGCACCAGCGACGTGGTGGCTCGCTACGGAGGCGACGAGTTCGTCGTGCTCATGCCCGACACGGACGGGACGGAGGCGGCCAGGGTCTCCCAGCGTGCCAGCGAAGCTGTTGCCTCGAAGGTCCATCCCATGACCGACGGCACGGAGCTGCACGTCTCCTGCAGTGCGGGCCTGGCGCTCTACCCTCGCGACGGCAACACTGCCCGCCGGCTGCTGCGCAGCGCCGACGCCGCCATGTACACGCACAAGCGGGCGCGGTCCACGACCGCCCGTCCGGCCACGCCGGCCCGCCGTCCGCCCCCGGATCGGGAACCTTCGGGCGTTGCCGTGAGTGTCGCCATCCAGCGGCCATCGTCGACCTCGGACGGCCTGCCCATCGCCGACCCCGCCTCCGGCGGCACCTGACGATAGCGCTCCGGCGACGCGCATCGCACCTCAGCGGACTTTGTCAATACACTTGACAAAGTGCGCTACGCTTGGCTGGTCCACGCAGATGCAGCCAGCGAGGCCCATGCCCGCCGCGACGCTCGAGAAGGCGACCCACCAGCTGACGAGGCGTTCCAACGAGCGTCTTGTGCTGCGCACCGTCTACGAGCAGGCACCTCTCAGCCGGGCCGATGTCGCCCGTGCCACCGGGCTGACCCGGACCACCGTCTCAGACGTCGTGGAGGGTCTCATCGACGAGGGCCTGGCCAGGGAGATGGGTGTGGGCCCATCGACCGGCGGCAAGGCGCCCATCCTGCTCGAGGTGCCCGCTGACGCTCGTCACCTGGTGGGTGTGGATGTCGACCGCGACCGTGTCAGCGGTGTCATCGTCAACCTGCGCGGTGAGGTGCGTGGTCGCGCCTCCCGGGATCTGGCAGGCCGCGACGGCCCTGCGGCGCTCCTCGACCTGGTCTCGCTCGTCTCGGAGCTGACGCGCGCGGCCGTGGAGCCATTGGCTGGAGTCGGCGTGGGCACACCCGGGCTCGTCGACACTGCCGCGGGCGTCGTGCGCTGGGCGGTGGGGCTCGAGTGGCGGGATGTGCCGGTCGGTCCTCGCTTGGCCGAGCTCACGGGACTGCCCGTCATCATCGTCAACGACTCGCAGGCCGCCGCCATGGGCGAATGGGCCTTCGGCCGCCACGATGCCTCGTCGGCCATGATCGTCGTCAAGGTAGGGGAGGGCATCGGGGCCGGCATCGTCATCGGCGGCCGCCTGTACCCCGGTGACGACGCGGGTGCCGGGGAGATCGGCCACACCCGTGTCGGCGACGGCGACGCGGCCTGCCGCTGCGGCGGGCGAGGCTGCCTGGAGACGGTGGCCAGCCTGCGAGCCGTCCTCGAGCGGGCACAGGCCCTGGCCGCGCACCATCCGGAGTCGCGCCTCGCCAGCGGTCCCCTCACGCGTGGCGAACTGCTGGCCGCCTTCCTCGCCGGTGATCTGCTGGCACGCCAGGTCGTGCTCGAGTCGGCTCGGCCGCTGGGCCGCGTCCTGGGGGCCATGATCGGCACGCTCGGCGCGCGCGAGGTCGTGCTGGTGGGGCCAATGACGGACTTCGGCGAGCCCTGGCTGGAAGCGGTCCGGGCCGAGACGCAGCGCTCAGCGCTGGCCATGCTCGTGGAGCAGTCGAGTATCCATCTGGGCACCACGGGCGCCGACGTGGTGGAGCTCGGCGCCGCCGCCATGTTGATGACTTCGGAGCTCGGATTGGCGCTTTCGCAATGACGAACACACCCGCGTCCCGGCCCGCGAGCGACCGGGAGGCCGCCATCGCCAACGCGGACCATCGCGCCTCCCGCGTGGAGGACGCAGCAGGGAGGAGGGCAGCGACGGTCTGATCAATCACGGCCGGCGCGTTCGCGCCCGGGCCGACCAGGCAACGTCTCCACTCGATGCACGGGTGGGACCAAGGAGGAGGTGTCATGCACACCAAGAGATGGACCATCGCCGGCACCGCGCTGGCGACCCTGGCCCTAACGGCCAGTAGCATCGGCGTCGTCGCCCAGGACGCTCAGGAAGAGCTGGCCACCGGCGGCGTACCGGCCGTCCCCTCGGGCTACGCAGAGCTCGACCAGGCACTCAATGGCGAGTTCACCGGGACGCGCGTCACGATGCAGACCCAGTGGGTCGGCGGCGAGGGTGACAACTTCGCCTCGGCGCTGGCCAACTTCGAGGCGGCCACCGGCATCGACGTCACCGTCGCCGAGGTTCCGTCGGGCCAGCACGAGACACTTGTCAACGTGTCGCTCAACGGTGGCGCGGCAGCCGACCTCATCATGCTTGCGCAGCCGGCCGCCATCAAGCAGTACGGCGACTCCGGCCTGCTGGTGGACATCGCCACCATCATGGACACAGAGAAGCTCGCCGCCGAGCACGCGGCCACCCTGCCGCTCTACGCGTCAGGCGAATCCATCTGGGCGATGCCCTACAAGGTGGACGTCAAGTCGGTCGTGTGGTACCCCATCAAGGCCTTCGCGGATCGTGGCTATGCCGTCCCCGCGACGTGGGATGAGCTGACGGCGCTGTCCGACCAGATCATCGCCGACGGCGAGGGCAGCCCCTGGTGCATCGGCATCGATGCCGGCTCGGCCACGGGCTGGATCATCACCGACTGGATCGAGGACATCATGCTCCGCACCGCGGGCGTCGATGCCTACAACAAGTGGATCACCCACGAGCTGCCGTTCATGTCTCCTGAGGTCAAGAACGCCCTCGATGTGGCCGGCAAGGTCTTCTTCACGCCGGACTACGTGCTCGGTGGCAGCACGGCCATCCTGGCCACCTCACAGGTAGACGCCATGGATCCCATGTTCAACGACGACATGGCCAACCCCGGCTGTTGGATGCAGAAGCAGGCAACTTGGTACGGGCCTGACTTCTTCCCGGATGCCAAGGCTGGCGACGGCAGCAGCAAGTACGTCATCGGCGAGGACGTCGGCCTCTTCTACCTGCCGCCCATCGATCCGGCCATGGGCACCCCGGCCCTTGGTGCCGGTGACGCACTCATGGTCACCGCTGATCGTCCTGAGGTCCGCGCGGTGGCGCAGTTCCTCTCGCTGCCGGAGGGCATCGAGGCGTGGGTGAAGGCCGGCAGCGCCCTGTCTGCCAACCAGATGACCCCGGCTGAGTGGTACGCCGGCAACTACAAGCTCGAGGTCGCCTCGGGGATCGTGGCCAACGCCACGTCCTTCGGCTTCGATGCCTCTGACCTGATGCCGGCCGCGGTCGGGGCCGGGTCGTTCTGGACTGGCATGGTCGACTGGATCGGCGCTGACGGCTCCAACACCGACGCAGTGCTGGAGGCCATCGACGCCAGCTGGCCGATGGAGTAGCTGTTCGAATGTGAGTTGACGATGGCGCGCCACAAGGACGGCGCGCCATCCCATTTCCCAGCCGCTAGGCTGGACATCCTGGTTCGAGGAGGCTGTGAATGAGGGACCGGACCTCCGATCCCGATGAGCGGACAGGCTGGAGCGGGTTCCTGATGCCGATCAGCGTCATCCTGGGGCTGGCCGGTCTCATCATCGGTATCTGGTTCCTCGTGGACGACCAGCTCTCGGCCAGCGTGGCGGCCCTCCTCTACGACGCCATCGGCGACAGCGCCGCTGCGGACGCGCTACGCGCCGGCAGCGGCAACCGCACCGCCGCCAAGGTCGTCCTGGCCGCTGTTGCCCTGGCCGTGGGTGTTGGCGGCATCTGGCTGTTCTACGCCGGACTCAATGCCATCGTCATGCGCCTGTCGGCACGCTGGCGCGGACGGCTGTTGCCCTGGGTCTTCGTTGGGCCTGCGCTGCTGCTGCTGACGGTCTACCTGGTCTGGCCCGTCGTCTCGACGATCATCAAGTCGGTCACGGTCGGTGCCGGGCTCGCCAATTGGGAGTGGGCCCTCACCAATCCCACCAACCACCAGATGTACATCAACAACATCCTCTGGCTGGTGGTGGGTGTGTCTGGTGCGGTCGGCCTCGGCCTGCTCATCGCGGCTCTCGTCGACCGTGTCAAGTACGAGTCGGTGGCCAAGACGTTCGTCTTCCTGCCCCTCGCCATCTCGCTCGTCGGCGCCTCCGTCATCTGGCGATTCGTGTACGCCTGGAAGCCAGAAGGGCAGCCGCAGATCGGCCTCCTCAATGCCATCTGGACGGGCTTCGGGCAGGAGCCTGTGGCTTGGTACCAGACGCCCGACTATCACCTCAGCACCTTCGCGCTGATCGTCATCCTCATCTGGCTCCAGACTGGCTTCGCCATGGTCGTCTTGTCGGCCGCGATCAAGGGCGTGCCCCCGGAGCTCACAGAGGCCGCCAGCCTGGATGGGGCGACCGAGCGCCAGAAGTTCTTCCAGATCACGGTGCCCATGATTCGCGGCTCGCTCGTGATGGTGACCATCACGACGGCCATCGTCGTGCTCAAGGTCTTCGACATCGTCTACGTCATGACGGGCGGACGCTTCAACACGGACGTGGTGGCCAACCAGATGTACCTGCAGGCCTTCCAGTTCTTCGACCAGGGTCGCGGCTCCGTGCTGGCCGTAGTGCTGTTCCTGGCCGTCCTGCCGATGGCGCTCGTCAACGTCCGAAACATCCGCAAGCAGGGGATGGCGGCATGAGCGCGTCCAGGGATAACAGCCGACTGGCTCCCGAGCGAAACGTCTTCGTCCGGCGTCTGCCCCTGCGTATCACCGTCATCGCCATCGCCGTCATCTGGTCGCTGCCGACGCTGGGCATCCTGGTGAGCTCCTTCCGGGACTCACGCGACATCTCCACCACGGGCTGGTGGAGCGCGCTGCTGGCGCCTCTCCAGTCACAGTGGACGCTCATCAACTACGAAGCCGTGCTAGGCGGCGAGAACATGGCCAACGCCTTCATCAACAGCCTCATCGTCTCGATCCCGGCTACCATGATCCCCATCACGATCGCGGCGTTCGCGGCCTACGCCTTCGCCTGGATGCGCTTCCCCTTCCGGGGCACGCTCTTCCTGCTCGTGGTGGCGATGCTGGTCGTGCCGCTGCAGATGGCGCTCATCCCGGTCCAGGAGATCTACCAGTCGCTGGGCATCAGTCAGACCTTCCTGGGGGTGTGGCTGGCGCACTCGGCCTTTGGCCTGCCACTGGCCATCTTCCTGCTCTACAACTTCATCAGCCAGCTGCCGGGCGACCTCTTTGAGACGGCCAGCATCGACGGCGCGACGCACTTCCAGATGTTCACCAAGGTCGTGCTGCCGCTGTCGGTCCCCGCGCTGGCGGCCTTTGCCATCTTCCAGTTCCTGTGGGTCTGGAACGACCTGCTGGTGGCACTCGTCTTCCTCGGTGCCACCGAAGAGCGCTCGGTCATGACCCTGGAGCTGAGCCGCCTGGTCGGCGGACGTGGTCAGCAATGGCACCTCCTGACTGCGGGTGCGTTCGTGACCATGATCCTGCCGGTGTTGGTGTTCCTGGCCCTGCAGCGCTACTTCGTGCGCGGCATCCTCTCCGGCTCCGTCAAGGGCTGATCGTGGCGAACGCTCGTCGCCCCGAGGACGACGTCCTCGGTCAGTTGCTGCCGGCCTTCCAGGGAACCGAGCCCCCGACATGGCTACTGCAACGCATCTCTGCCGGTCAGGCCCACGGCGCGACCGTCTTCCTGCGCACCAACGCGCGCGACGCTGACAGCCTGGCCAGCCTGGCCTGGCAGCTCCACGGCGCCGCACCGGATGACCTGCCGCTGCTGATCGGCGCCGACCAGGAGGGTGGCCAACTGGTAGGTCTAGGCCACGAGACCACCCGCTTCCCAGGCGCCATGGCCCTCGGGGCGGCCGACGATGTGGCGCTCACGGAGGCGGTCGGCCGGGCCACCGGCGATGAGCTGCGAGCGCTCGGCATCACCGTCTGCTATGCGCCCGTCTGCGACCTGGCCATCACGCCGGGCAACGTCAGCCTGGGGACGCGCGCCTTCGGCTCCGACCCGGCGCACGTGGGACGCCACGCGGCTGCGTTGACGCGCGGCCTGCAGGCGGGCGGGGTGGCGGCCACGGCCAAGCACTTCCCGGGCTTCGGAGCCGTGGACGTGGATCCGCATCACCGCCTTGGCGTAGTGGAGGCGCCCGTCGAGGTGCTTGAGGCCAGGGAGCTGGCGCCCTTCCGGGCCGCCTTCGGGGCAGGTGCCGCGATGGTCATGTCCGGCCACGTGGCGCTGCCGGCCATCACCGGAGACCGGGCCTTGCCAGCCACCGTGTCACGGCAGGTCATGCACGGCCTGCTGCGCCGGCAGCTGAGCTTCCAGGGTGTCTCCATCACCGACGCCATGGACATGAAGGCCCTCGCGCAGGGCAGCGCTGGCATCGTGGACAGCCTGGTGGCCCTGCGGGCGGGCGTGGACCTCCTGCTCCTGACCCCGGATCGCGCCGCGCAGCGGCGCTTGGAGGCAGGGTTGTGCCAGGCGGCCCTTCGCGGGCTGGTGGCAGTGGCTGGCATCCACGCCTCGCGGACACGGATCCTCCGGCTGCGCCGCTGGCTGGGGGGCTTCGAGCCTCCGGACCGGGGCGTGGTGCGGAGTGAGTCGCATCGCGGACTGGCGCGCCGGGCCGCCGCCGCTGGCCTCACGCTCGTTCGCGACGAGGCCGGGCTCCTTCCGCTGCGCCCGGCGCCAGGAGAGCGCATCGTCGTCATCACGCCGCAGCCACGCGACCTCACGCCCGCCGATTCATCGGCTGATGAGCCACTCGCCCTGGGCGAGGCGCTGCGGCGCCACCACGACGACGTCATCGACGTTCGCGTCGATGCCGAGCCGGATGAGTGGCAGATCGCCGGCGCGCGGGAGGCGGTGCAGGGTGCTGCGTACGCGGTGGTGGCCACGCTGGCGGCGGATGTTCAGTACTCGCAGGCCCGCCTCGTGGAGGCCGTCCTCGCGGCCGGTGTCCCGACCGTCACGGTGGCCATGCGCACGCCCTACGACCTGGCTGCCTACCCGGGCTCCGGGACGCATCTTTGCAGCTACGCCATCGTGCCGGCCAGCGTGGGTGCCGTGGCCGACGCGCTCTTCGGCCGACAGCCCCTCGGGGGTCGCCTCCCGGTGGCCATCGCGGGCCTCTATCCTCGGCGTCACGGCATGGAGGTGACACGGTGGGCCTGATCGACGAGATCCGCGAGCAGCCGGAGGTCGCAGCTCGACTGCTCGATGAGGCAGCCGCGGAGGTGGAAGCCATCTGCCGGGTCGTCAAGGCCGCCGACCCCAGTCACGTCGTCATCGCCGCACGGGGCACCTCTGACCACGCCGCCATCTACGCCCAGTACGCCCTGGGGGTCCTGGCGGGCATCAACGTCGGCCTGGCCACCCCGAGCGTCCACTCGCTCTACGGCGCGTCACCCGACTACGGGCGGGCGCTGGTGGTGGGCATCAGCCAATCCGGGGCCTCGCCGGACGTGGTGGGCGTCATCAGGGCAGCGCGTGCGCAGGGCGCCCTGACGCTGGCCATCACCAACACACCCGGCTCGGATATGGCCACCGCTGCGGCGCACCATCTCGACCTGCGGGCTGGACCCGAGCGGGCGGTCGCGGCCACCAAGACGTACACGGCGACCCTGGTCGTGCTGGCCATGCTGACGGCCGGTCTCGCCGGCGACGGCGCGAGCGAAGACCTCGGCCGCTTGCCTGATGCCCTGGCAGCGGCACTCGATCAGGAGGGCGAGGCCCGGCGCATCGCGGCCGACCAGGCGGCCCTTGACCGCTGCGTCGTGCTCGGCCGCGGTTATCACTACGCCACGGCCCGAGAATGGGCGCTGAAGCTCAAGGAGCTGGCCTACGTACTGGCGGATCCGTACTCCTCGGCCGACTTCATCCACGGGCCCCTGGCACTCATCGAAGCCGGCTTCCCGACCTTCGCGGTAGCCCCACGCGGCGCGGCCAGCAGCGACATGGAGGCCGTCATCGCGCGGCTCGGCGAGGAGCTCCGCGCACACCTGCTCATCGTGAGCGACGATCCCGCGCTGCGAGCCAGGGGCCACTGGTCGCTGGCCCTGCCCGATGGCCTGCCCGAGTGGCTCATGCCGATCGTCTCCATCGTGCCGGGCCAACTCCACGCCATGCACCTGACCATGGCCAAGGGTCGCGACCCCGAGCAGCCGCGCTCGATCCGCAAGGTCACGCTGACGAGCTGACCAGGTGCCGGGTGGTGATGCGCCCCTGGGTCCGTGGCTACGTTGTACATACCCTTGACAGAGTATGTACAACCGGATAGAGTCCGAGGAGACAGTAGCCACGGGCCGTCGCCCCGTGGACCAGGGAGGAACCCATGACCGCCGCCATCGCCACGCCCGCCGTCACCGACGTCTCGGCACCGCCCCTCACTGAGGAGCGCTCGCAGAGCCTGTTCCGCTGGAATGCGGTCCTGGCCGCCCTGCACGGGATCCAGGGCCTGCTCATCCTGGCGCTCTCGTTCGCGAAAGACCCCATGGTCACCTCGCCGGTGGTGAGCAGCTACCTGACCTTCGACAGCGCCACGGATACGCTCGTGCCGGCCCAGCGTGCGCTCTTCGAGCTGCCCATCGGCCCGGCCGTGGCCCTCTTCCTGTTCATGAGCGCCATCGCCCACTTCTTGCTGGCCTGGCCACTGCGCAGCTGGTACGAGCGCCGCCTGGCCGCGGGCATCCAGCCCATGCGCTGGCTGGAGTACTCGCTCAGCTCGAGCGTCATGATCGTCATCATCGCCGCGCTCGCGGGCATCCAGGAGATCGGCACGCTCGTGGCCATCTTCGGTGTGAACGCGGCCATGAACCTCTTCGGCTGGTCCATGGAGTCGGCCAACCAGGGCCGCACCAAGACGCAGTGGAACCACTACGTCTTCGGTGTCGTGGCCGGCATCGTCCCCTGGATCGTCATCACCATCGCCCTCTGGTCCGCCGCGACGGAGCCCGGCGCCGCCGCCATCCCCGCGTTCGTGTGGGCCATCTTCGTCTCGCTCTTCATCTCCTTCAACATCTTCGCCATCACGATGATCCTGCAGTACCGCAAGATCGGCCGCTGGCGCGACTACCTGACGGGCGAGAAGACGTACATGTTCATGAGCCTCTTCGCCAAGACCATCCTGGCCTGGCAGGTCTTCGCTGGCACGCTGGCGCCCTGACGCCGGGACCGACCAATCACGATCCGTGGGGTCGGCTCTGCCGGCCCCACGTTCGTTCTACAGGCGACTGGAGCTGGCCCAGAGATCCACGGCCTTGCCGGGCTTGGCGAAGCGGTCGATCTCGGCCAGCTCCTCGTCGTCGAAGGGTGCACCGTCGAGTGCCCCCAGGCTGTCCTCGAGCTGGGCGATGGAGCTGGCACCGATGAGCGCGGAGGTGACGCGCTTGTCGCGCAGGACCCACAGGATGGCCATCTGGGCCAGCGATTGGCCCCGCCGCCGGGCGATCCGGTTCAGGGACTTGACGCGTTCCAGGTTCTCCTTGCTGAACATGGGCGATGACATCGACTTGTCCTGGCTTCCGCGACTGCCGGCCGGGATGCCCTTGAGATAGCGGTCGGTCAGAAGGCCCTGGGCGAGTGGCGAGAAGGGGATGCAGCCCACCCCGGCCTCGCCGAGCACATCCAGCAGGCCTTCCTCGATCCAGCGGTTGAACATCGAATAGTTTGGCTGGTGGATGAGCAGCGGCGTGCCCAGCCCGGCCAGGATGCGGATGGCCTCCCGGGTTCGCTCGGGCGCGTACGAGCTGATGCCCACGTAGCGGGCCTTGCCCTGCTGGACAGCCGAGTGAAGCGCACCCATCGTCTCCTCGAGCGGCGTGTCCGGGTCGAAGCGATGCGAGTAGAAGATGTCCACGTGGTCGAGGCCGAGGCGCGCGAGCGATCGGTCGAGTGAGGCGAGCATGTACTTGCGCGAGCCAAGGAAGCCGTAAGGGCCGGGCCACATGTCCCAGCCGGCCTTCGTGGTGATGACCAGCTCATCCCGATAGGGGCGCAGGTCCTTGGCGAAGATGCGGCCGAAGTTCTCTTCCGCCGAGCCGTAGGGTGGCCCGTAGTTGTTGGCCAGGTCGAACTGGGTGACGCCCAGGTCGAAGGCACGCCGGACGAGAGCGCGCTGGTTGGCGAAGGGCACATCGTCGCCGAAGTTGTGCCAGAGGCCAAGGCTGATCTGCGGCAGCTGGAGGCCGCTGCGACCGGTGTAGCGGTAGCCGATGACGTCGTAGCGGCCGGGATCAGCCACGTAGGGCGGCCGCTCCGCGGGTGACAGCTCCGGGGCCACCGGCGTGCGAGCGATGGCGGCGGCGACCCGAGGTGTGGACGTGGCGTTCATCGGTCCTCCCTTCAGGCGGAGACAGTGCGGTCAGCATCGTCGAACTCGATGGTACGTGAGAGAGGTGGTGATGGCATGGCCTGGGGACGCGGCGCCAGCGTGGGTAGCAGGCGTGGGCGGCAGGGAGGCCGCTCAGGGGATGCGATCGAGCGCCGTCGAAAGAAGTCCGGCCGTGCCCGTCAGGAGCTCGTCGGGCGTGAGGGCATCTGAAGCCAAGGAGACCACCAGCAGGGTCGAACCTCGCAGAACGCTCCCGACGATGAACGCCCGTCCGTCCGGCCAGGCGCACGACGCCGCGCTGCCGGCATCGCCCAGGTCCAGCGGCAGCGCCGTGCAGGATGCGCCGCGGAACGAGCCGTCTGCTACGAGGTCAGCAGTGGTGGCAGCCTCGCCGACGGCGACGAAGGCCACCTCATGGTCACCTGCGATGCCAGCGCACTGGCCCGGGCCGGCGTCCAGCAGCAGGACGGAGCCCGACTTGAGCCCGAGGACCGCTTCGATGTCCGCGCCATCCAGGAGATCGCAGACGACGTCAGCCAGGGCCCGTGGCGCGGGGACCGGCGTCGGCTCCGGGGTCGGCAGCGGCCCTGGCACCACCGGAGACGCGTCGAAGGTCACGTCGACCCGGTAGCGCTGGCCGCTGGCCGTCCGCTCGCTTGGGCATCGGATGCCACCCGTCAACCGACCGACGGCATCCGCGTCGTAGCGGACGGTGCAGGCATGACCGTAGCCGGCCACGGAGTCCGGAAGCGACCACCACAGCTGCGCTTCGCCGGGCCCCGCAGAATCGCCGTCCTCCGGGGTCGTCGACTCCCCGGGCACGCCCGGAAGGTCGATGACCAGCCTCTTCGTGTCTTGCGGGCCATACCCGAGCCCGATGGAGGGGGTGTAGTCCGACGTCGCCCCGATCCCAAGCTGGAGCGGCCAGGTCACCGAGCGGCGGATGGCACCGCGCATCGTGACGCGGGCAGTGCCGAGGAGGTAGCAGCGTTCCGGGCGCACCTCGTGGGACTCGCAGGTGGCTGCCTGGACCGGGTCCGGGCTCGTGATCGCCGTCACGGCGGGAGTCGGCTCGGCACTGGGCGCGGCAGCCGGCGAGGCCGACGATGACTCCGCCCCGACCGGCGATGTGAGGTGGACCGCGACGATGAGCCCAACCAGGGCGAGGCGTCCGATCATGCTGCAGGCCTCCGCGACGGCCGGTCTCTCCGGCTGGAGGTGAGCGTCGGTGGTGGCGCTGATCGGTGCACAGAGCCGCGCGTCACCTCCGGCACGGCCAGGCGACACTCGTGTCGTGGTGGGCGCGACGGTGCGAGGTCATCGATCCGGCGCCTCGTCCCTCTCCACAGGGGCGAGTTGGCGATCCGAGAGGGGCCGGTATCAGGGATACTCAACGGCACCAAGAGAGGGTGGTATCGGCTCGGTCGTGTCCGTGGCTCCCAGTACTCTGGATCCCGGCACAGGCGGCTTGGGTCGCCAGCCTTCCCCGACTGAGGAACAGGGGACGAAAGGAGGGCTCCATGAACGAGTCCAGAGGGAGGTCCGTCCGGATGCTCGGAGGGCGACTGTTCGGTCTGCCGGCGGCCGCGGCCGTCATTCTCGGCCTCGTGGGAGCGAGCGCAGTAGCCGCGGCAGATGGTGACACCTACTCCGGCTGCCTCAATCCAACGGGCTTCCTCGTCAACGTTGCGGTTGGGGAGGAGCCCTCCAGGCCATGTAGCGACGATGCGATGCTGATCCAGTTCAGCCAGACTGGTCCCCAGGGTCCGCAGGGCGAACCAGGCGAGCAGGGTCCCCCGGGCGAGGTTGGCCCACAGGGACCACAGGGCCCGCAGGGCCTCCCAGGCGAGCAGGGTCCCCAGGGCCTCGCAGGGGAGGTGGGCCCACAGGGTCTTCCTGGCGAAGTCGGTCCGCAGGGTCCCCAGGGCGACCCCGGTGGGATGGGCCTCCAAGGTGACGTCGGTCCCCAGGGCGACGCCGGTGCGATGGGCCCCCAGGGTGAGGTCGGTCTGCAGGGCGAACCCGGTGCGATGGGCCCCCAGGGTGAGGTCGGTCCGCAGGGTCCCCAGGGCGAACCCGGTGCGATCGGCCCCCAGGGTGAGGTCGGTCCGCAGGGTCCTCAGGGCGACCCGGCGCCAGCGCCCGTCCTGACCTACTACCGCGTTGACAGCGAGGCAAGTGCCAATCCTGGGCGGATGAAGACGCTGATGGCCTCATGCAACGAGGGGGACATCCTGACCGGCGGCGGCTACGCGATCAGCGCGGAGTTCGAGGGGTACCAGTACCGCGTGAACTCCAACGCGCCACGCAGTGACGAGGGACTCGACTGGTTCGTCAGGATCGAGAACCTGGACGACACCGCACTGACCTTCCACGCCAAGGCGATCTGTCTTCGCGTCGAGCAGTAGTCGGAGGGACCCCTCACCCTCAGGGCAGTGGGGGAACGATCATGCGCAGGCTGTGGGCCGCAGGTGCGGCCATCGTGGTGTGCCTGGTGCTCGGCGCGCCAGTGATGGCGCAGGATGGGTCGGGGACGAGCGGCGAGATCACAGGCGTGTACGCCCGCCCTGAGGTCTTTGCGGATGTGGACTGGCTCGCCGCGCATCTGGACGACCCGTCCGTGCGGATCGTGGACGCT
>JBFYUV010000242.1:0-6576 GCA_041299865.1 Chloroflexota bacterium | reverse complement strand
CGGCCTCCTCGATGTCCGGCGCACGAGCCGGCCGCAGGGTGAAGTCCAGGCCGCTGTCCACGACCCGCCAGCCGGCCGCCTCGATGCGGGCCTTCAGCCCGTCGGCGGCCTGCCAGTCGCGGGCGGTGCGGGCCCGCGCACGCGCCGCGGCCAGGTCCACGACCTCCTGGGGTGCGCTGCGCCCTTCCACGGGAGGCAGGATATCGCCTTCCGAAGCGGGTACCCTGTCGGCACCCATGGAGCGCAGCGTCTGGGCTGTCACCTTCGCGACCTTCACGCTCCGGTTCGCCACTGGGCTGACCGGCGCGCTGCTGGTCTACTTCCTGGCCGACCTGCCCGAGCACGGCGGGCCGCCCGTGGGGCCCTTCGTGGTGGCCGTCATGACGGCGCTCTTCTTCGCCGCCGAGCTCATCCTCTCACCGCCCTTCGGCATCCTGGCGGACCGGGTCGGCCATCACCTCATCATGCAGATCGGTCCGCTGTTCGGCTTCGCGGCCGTCATCCTCACGGCCTTCACGGCTGAGGTGCACCTGCCTGGCTCGGTGGTCATCGCTCTGCCACTGCTGGTGGGCAGCCTGCCCTTGCTGGGGCTGACCCGGATCCTGGAGGGTGCCTCCACGGCCGCCAGCGTGCCCTCCGTGCTGGGCTTCATCGCCTGGGTGACGAGCGGAGACGAGGCCTTGCGGGGCCGGGCCTCGGCACGTTTCGAGGCAGCCACCATCGCCGGCCTGGCAGGCGGCTTCGCGGCGGCCGGTCCCGTCTGGACGGTGCTGGGGCCGGCCGGCTTCCTGGCCAACGCGCTGGTCTACGCGGGAGCGCTGCTGCTGTACCGCTACACGATCCCCCGCGATCAGGCGGCGCCGCCCCTGCAGCGGCGCACATCCGGCTGGGCGCACTATCGCCGCATCCTGGGGCGGTCGCGCGTCTGGCTGCTGGCACCTACCTGGATCGCGCTCAACGCGGCCCTCGGTCTGTACACCTCGCAGACGCTCTTCCAGCTCATCCGGACCCCTGATGCGGGTGCCTCGGACCAGGCGCTCGTGGGCGGACTCGATGCCTGGCAGGTGACGGCCGCCTTCGTGCTCGGCGGCATCGTCTTCTTCATCGGCCTGTGGTACTGGGGCGGCCGATTCGTGTCCATGCGTCGTACCACGATCATCTTCTACGGCGTCCTGGGTGGAGCCGTCTTCGTGATCTCCGCGCTGCTTCTGAACCACGCGGGAGACAGCACCGTGTGGGTGCGGGCGCCGATGCTGGCTGGCCTGGGCGCAGGCCTCTTCCTCATCGCCGGCGCCACACCCGCGGCGCTCGGCCTGCTCGCGGATATCTCGGAGTCCTTCCCCCTCGACCGGGGCGCCATCATGGGACTCTACAGCGTCTTCTTGGCGCTGGGGCAGATCGTGGGTGCCTTCGTGGGCGCTGCGGCGGCCGAACTCTGGGCCCTCGATGGCATCCTGGCGGCGACCCTGCTGCTGATGGCCGTGGCGCTGCTGCCGCTGGCCCGCCTGCGTCGCTTCGAGTTGACGGTCAGCGGCACGCCCTTCGACGAGCCGGAGCTCGAAGCCGGCACGCCCGCCCTGGCCGGCGCAGTCCTGCCGGTGGACGATGCTGGGTCAGACGCGGCTGCCCCGAACAGGGGCGGGTAGCGATACCCGGTGGCCGCAGGGAGCGGCCGCCCGGCTCGCGCAAGGAGCGGCCGCCCGCTCGCGTCGGAAGTCGCCCCGGGTTCAGCCCTCTGGGGTGCTGGGCGTGGCGGGCAGCGCCTGTGCGGGCAGGAAGCGGATGACCGGGCGGGTACCGGCGAAGAGACGCAGGTCCTCCGGTCGCACGATGAAGCTGTCCGCCGATTGGAGCAGTTCCAGGTAGGCCAGCTCCTGCTGGCACAGCGGTGTGGCCGCACGCCGTCCGGCGCAGGCTCGGCCGAAGGGCGTGGCGCCGCTGATCTCGATCTGGGCGGCGCCGGGTGTCACATAGTCGGCGAGGAAGTCATTCATGCCGGTCTGGCCCTGCACGATGCCGATCTCGACATCCTCGAAGACGGCCGTCAGGGGTGCCTCGCCCTTGGGAGCCCTGAGCTTCGCCTTGCGCCCGCTGGCCGCGATGTCCAGCTCTGCCACCACCCACGTCGGCCCCACCAGCTCGGACTGGGGCACGAGCCGCATGAGTGGCAGGCCCTCCACGTCCATGAGCTCGAGCTCCGATCCGCGCAGCGCGTGCGAGGCAGTGCCGGTGAGGGCGCCGAGGAAGGCATCCTCGACGTCCTGGCCACTGGCCTCCTGCCCATCGACCGGTTTGGGACAGGCTCCGGTCCCGGGGACCAGGTCGAAGGCGCTGAGCGCCAGCCCCGAGCGCAGGCTGCCGCCCTCGAAGCGGCGGCAGAGGCTCCGGCCATCGGCGATGCCGCCCGCGAAGCGGACCGCCGATGTGTTGAGCCGGTCCGTCCCGAGGACGATCTCGCCGTCGGGGCCGAGGATCTCGACCGGGGTCCACGTGCGGCGCCCCAGGTCGATGGCCGGTACCAGGGCCAGGCGTGTCGTGCCGGCCGCGTCCTCGAGGACCAGCCCGGCCGGCAGGACCTCGAAATCGGTGATCTCAGCCAGGGTGGACAGGATCTGGTCAGCCTGCTGTCGCGCGGCGTCCGTGCACTCGGTCAGGCGCGCGTCCACGTCAGCGATGGTCATGGTGCTGTCGTTGGTGGTGTAGGAGCCCACGAACGAACCGCAGCCGGTGCTGCCCACGACGCGTCCGCCACGCAGGAACTCGATCCACGGCTCGAGGCCCTGGAGCACCGGGGCGATCGAGCCATCGGCCGCACCGATGCGTGCCAGGTCCCAGCGGGCGAGCGTCGGGTCGGCCGGAAGCTTGGCCCGGGTCAGCGTCAGCACGACGTCATCGACCTCGTCACGCAGCGTCAGGATGGAGCTGCGCGTCGACCACTTCCGGGTGTCCGCCAGGCCCCGGTAGAAGGCATCGTCGATGACCTGGGAGGCGGCATCACAACCGCGCGCCTCGACGGTCGGCGCATCGACGAGGAAGGTGTCCTTGGCCAACGTGTAGGTGGCCTCGAACTCGCTGCAGGCCGCCTTGCCCTTGACTTTGCCGCGGAAGGGCAGGGCGGTCACGCCGATGCCGGGGGGCACGAGCTGCAGCTGGCCATCGGCATCGCGGTACTCGAGCAGCTGCCACTCCCGCTCGAGGTTCCGGGGGTCGGTGATGTCCTGCGCGGCGGTCAGGCCGGGCAGCGTGCCCACGACCACGAGTGCGGCGAGGACGCTGGCGACCGATCGGCGCACACGGCGCCGGGGCAGGCTCGGGTGTCGGCTCATGGGACCTCTGATGCTCACGCTACGGTTGCCGCCCGACGAGCGGCATCCAGCTCGCCGCGCAGGGCTCGGTCAAGGATATTGGCTTCTGACGTGAGTGCGAAGAATCGGTACCCCAGGGATGCGTAGCGGCTGATGTCGTCGGCCTGCCAGATCATGACCCCGGCGGTCTTGCCCGCGTCCCGGCAGGCTCGTGCGACCCGCGCCGACGCGTCCAGGTAGGCCGGATGGTCGATGTCGCCGGGGATGCCGAGTGCGTGAGAGAGGTCAGTCGGACCGACGAAGAGGACGTCGACACCCTCGACCGCGGCGATGGCCTCGACCTCGTCAAGGGCGGCCCGGGATTCGATCTGCACGATGGTGAGCAGGTCCTGGTGTCGCACGGCGGCGCCATGATGGCCGACGCGGCCGAAGTCCATGCCGCGCGTGAACAGCGCGATGCCACGCTCCCCGGCCGGCTGGGTCCGCAGCCAGCGCGCGGCCTGGCGGGCCTGCTCAGCCGAGTGGACCTGCGGGACCATGACGCCAGCCGCTCCCAGGTCCAGGGCACGGCCCACGCGGATGCGCTCGCCAGCCTCCACGCGCACCAGGGGCGTGGCGTCGGTGAGACCGGCGGCCATGAGCAGAGGCAGCAGATCGGACTCATCGGCGCTGCCGTGCTCGAGGTCGATGAGCAGCCAGTCAAGGCCCGTGCGTCCGGCCACCTCCACGAGGAGTGGAGCCGTTCCGAAGATGAACGTGCCGAAGACGGTCTCCCCGGCCAGCACCCGGTGGCGCAGCGATCCAGACGTCGTTCCTTCCCTTCCCTCGCGCGGTGGCGCCCTTCCGCGCCGCATTTGCTACAGTGTCGCCCTGCACGGGCCGCTAGCTCAACGGTAGAGCAAGGGACTCTTAATCCCTAGGTTGAAGGTTCGAATCCTTCGCGGCTCACCAACCCCGCGCATGATCGACCCCTCCGACACCGGGTTCGGAGGGGTCGAGTGTCGTTCAGGGCGGTGAGAGGGCGCACCCACGCGAAGGTACTAGTGCCATCTTCTGGCGGGGAAGAGGAACAGCCCGCCGGAGCCCGCCCCCCAGCCTGCTAAGGGAGTAGCAGGCTGGTGAATGGAGCGGAGTCCCGACGGGCTGTCGTGCGACTCGATCGTGATCCGGCGGAGGAGGAGGGAGGAGACCGGACCGCGAGCGCGACGCGGATCTAGTTGGCGGCCGGCAGATCCATGATCAACCGCCGAGTGTGGCTGAAGGCCGTCATGCGGGCCACGAGGCCGGCCAGGCCGGTCTTCTCCGCGGCCAGCTGGGCGCACTCCAGAAAGACCTGCTCGCCTCTGGCCACGGCCAGCATGTGCGAGCCGCAGGGGCAGGATGGCGAGGATCGTTCAGCCGCCTCGATGAGCTCGACGGCTCGCTGGTTGTCACGCTCGGTGAGGAACGCGGTAGGCCGGGTCGCGAACCCGGCGGTCTGTGACTGTGTCATCAGTGTCCTCCAGGGTGTTGTGGGCTTGATCGATGCTGCCCGGCTCTCCGGTTCGTTGACCGTAGTTCCGAGGCGAACCGTATCGTATATCAGTTCACGTGATATTGCAAGACGTGCCGTCTCGTAACAAACGGTGACGAATGGGTTGCGATCGAGACACGGCGTTTCGTATCATGGGACGTGATGACGGCTGCCGACCCCACGACCCTCACGCGCAGCGTCCAGGCATCGCCCGCGGACGCCGGGCTCACGGACACGCTGGACGAGATCATCGCGCGGGAAGCACGGCCGCCACGGGTCAGCGGCCGCCCGGGTCGACCACGCAGCGACCGGGCCCGGCGCAGCATCTGCGACGCCTTCCGGCACATCCTGCTCGAGGAGGGGTTCGACAAGGTTCGCATGGAACACGTGGCCACCCGGGCCGGCGTCGGGAAGGCCACCATCTACCGGCACTGGCCGACCAAGCAGGCGCTGGCGCATGAGGTCCTTCTGGAGCTGGCCACCCCCTTCCTGGCGGTCCCGGACGTGGGAGATACGCGGGCGGAGTTGCTGGCCACCGTGCTGGCGCCGATGCGAGCCATGACCGAGACGGACTTCGGCCCGGTCATCGCGGCCCTGCTCTCGGAGATCGCGCGCGAACCGGAGCTGGGCGATCCCTTCAGGGCTTCCGTGGTGCAGGTGCGGCGTGATGAGGTGGCCCGCGTCCTGGCACGCGGCATCCGGCGCGGGGACCTGCGCCCGGACGTGCATCCCGATGTGGCCGTGGAGATGCTCATGGGACCTGTCTATTTCCGGCTCATGTTCGGCGGCGCGCTCGATGCCGAGTTCGCGGAACACGTCGTGGACGAAGTCCTGCAGGGCTGGTCGATGCGCGGCTGGGGTGAGGTCGCCACGAACTGGCTGTAGCGTGTCCGGTCGGCCTGGCCCGGCGCGCACCCGGGATGGCTAGGTCAGTCGCCCAGGGGGAGCTTCTCGAGCAGGACCAGGAACGGCCTCGTGGGCAGTGTCAGGGGCTCGTTGACGCGCAGCCGCAGCCAGTCGTCGCCGGCGTTGCCCGGATGCCAGCGGCCATCGAGCCGGCGGACGGAGATGGCGGCCAGACCCAGGGAGGCCACGGCACGGGCGAGCGTCACGCCCTCACCGACCAAACCCCGGCTGAGGGCACACGTCGGGACATCGGGCAGCAGCGCGGCCAACCGGCGCCGCCGCTCCACGAAGGGCAGCCGAGCCACGGACCGTCCCTCGAGATAGGCCAGGTCGGTGGCCACGAAGGCACCATCGACGGCCTCGCCGGGCGTCGCCCCCGCCAGGTGGCGGCGCAGCAGCCTGGGGTCGGGTCGACCCTCGGCATCGAGTGCCAGCAGGGTGCCCTCCACGATCACGCCATCCGCGCCCAGCTGCCCGGCCATCGAACGGAGCTCCGGGAACGCGGCCAAGGGGTCGCTGAGGTGCTCCGTGCGCAGCTCGACACGGTCACCCTCCCGACGCAGCAGGGCCTGGGCACCCGGCCACCAGGGCTCGAAGAAGCGCTCGTCATCATCGAAGGGGCTGCCGCCCTCGGTGGCCACGGGGAAGCCAAGGCGTGCCGGCAGGGCAGGGGCCAACCCCTGGCTCTGACCTCCCAACGGGAACGAGAGCTGACGGTCGACCATGGCCGGTGTCCAGCGCGCTTCAGGCGGTCTTGCGGCGCTTGGCCGGTGAGCCGGTCGCGGCTGTCGTGGCAGCGGCAGGGCGTCGAGATCGCCGCGCCGGGGTGGCAGGAGCGACGGATGCCTCCGC